>CAYJHU010000035.1:0-2230 GCA_964369655.1 uncultured Desulfovibrionaceae bacterium
CCCTCAAAAAACTTTTAGTACGCCCTGTATTTACTTCGTAAATACAGGGCGCTTTTTTATGAGCATAAGTGTTTTCTAGGGCTTCATGCGCCGAGATGTTCTGTTAGCAATAATATGCTGTCGCAAAGAAAGTTTTTTGGAGGCCTCCCACAAAAGACTAAAAAACAGTTTTTTCCCATGATTGCACGGTGTTTTTGAGTAACATGGCAATGGTCATGGGGCCTACGCCGCCGGGGACGGGCGTTATGGCTGAGGCTTTGGGTAGACATGAGTCGTAGTCGGCGTCGCCTACGAGTCCGGCATCGGTTCTATTGATACCTACGTCAATGATGACAGCGCCTTCTTTTATCATATCACCGGTAAGGAAGTTGGCTTTTCCGAGGGCGAGGATGATAAAATCTGCGTCGCGGCATTCTTTAGCAATGTCTGGGGTGCGCGAGTGGCAAATGGTCACTGTGGCATTGGCAAAGGGGCCATATTGTGTGAGTAAAAGGGCCATGGGGCGTCCCACGATGTTTGAGCGTCCAACAACTACAGCCTTTTTTCCGCTGGGAGAAAGGTTGTAGCGCTCTAAAAGCTCCATCACGCCGGCGGGTGTGCAGGAGACAAAGCCGGGGAGGCCGAGGGAGAGGCGTCCGACATTTTCGGGGTGAAAGCCGTCTACATCTTTGGCAGGATCAATGGCTAAGAGACAGGCATCGGCATCAAGCCCTTTTGGTAAGGGGAGTTGCAATAAAATTCCGTCAACACTGGGATCGCTGTTAAGGTCAGCAATGAGTGCGAGCAGTGCGCCTTGAGTGGTGTCGGCTGGTAAGCGATGCGGGACGGAGTTGATGCCCACCTCTTCGCAGGCGCGTTCTTTATTGCGCACATAAACTTGTGAGGCTGGGTCCTCGCCAACGAGTATTACCGCAAGGCCAGGAGCGCGTTTGTCACTGGTTCTTCCTTGTGCAATTTTTTCTTTTAATTCAGCACGAATGGTTGCGGCAGTGTTTTTACCATCAATAATGGTCATATTGACTCCTTTTAAAAAAAATTAAGCGGGTAAGTTTTCTTACCCGCATTTTGAAGTTTTAGTCTTCGTCGTCTAAGGAAAAATACTCTGCCATTATGGGGCCAAAATAGGTAGATGTATCTTCGAGTTCCTCTTCGATGCGTAAGAGCTGGTTGTATTTTGACACGCGGTCAGAGCGGCATAGCGAACCGGTTTTAATTTGTCCGGCATTAACACCAACAGCTAGGTCAGCAATGAAGGTATCAGATGTTTCGCCTGAGCGGTGTGAAATAACAGTTGTGTAAGATGCTTCTTTAGCTATTTCAATGGTATCCATGGTTTCAGTCACGGTGCCAATTTGGTTAAGCTTAATTAAGATGGAGTTTGCAACGCCTTGGGAAATGCCTTCAGTCAGGATTTCTGGGTTGGTTACAAAAATATCATCGCCCACAATTTGAATTCTTTCATTCAAGTGAGTGGTAAGCATGCGCCAGCCGTCCCAATCTGATTCGGCAAGGCCGTCTTCGATGGAGATTATTGGATATTTTTCGGTAAATTCAGCTAACCAGTTAACCATTTCTTCATTGTTGAAGGTTTTGTTTTCACCGGCGAGGATGTATTTACCATCTTTATAAAACTCAGAAGCTGCGGCATCAATGGCAAGAGCAATTTCGCTGCCGGGATTGTAGCCGGCTTCTTCAATGGCGCGAATAATATAGCTAAAAGCTTGGTCATGGTCTTTAAGGTTTGGTGCAAAGCCACCTTCATCGCCAACGCTGGTTACAAGGCCATCGGCGGCAAGAATAGCTTTTAAGGAGTGGAAAACTTCAGCGCCCATGCGTAAAGCATCGCGGAAGCTGAAAGCACCAAGAGGCATAATCATAAATTCTTGGATATCAAGGTTATTGGGAGCATGTGCGCCGCCATTGATAATATTCATCATGGGAGCTGGCAAAACTTTTGCGTTGATCCCGCCAAGATACTTATACAAAGGCAGGCCAAGTAAGCTTGAGGCTGCTCTGGCTGTGGCCATGGCCACCCCACGCATAGCATTGGCGCCAAGGCGAGATTTGTTGTCGGTATTGTCAAGGTCAATGAGGGTTGTGTCGAGTTGTACTTGGCGCAATGCATCAAGACCAAGAACAGCCTCGGCAATTTCGCCGTTAACATTATCCACAGCTTTGCGCACGCCTTTTCCGCCATAGCGAGATTTATCGCCATCGCGCATTTCTAAAG
>CAYJHU010000035.1:2240-13380 GCA_964369655.1 uncultured Desulfovibrionaceae bacterium
CGCGTGAATCTAAAATTTCGCGGCCAACCACAGATACAATGCTGCTCATAGTCTCTCCTGTTGTATGTTTTCTGTTGCTGTAAGGTTAAGCATGCGTTTGAAAATACAGCATACGTAAACCGTCTAAAGTCAAACTGGGCACAATGCTGTGAAAACATGAGCTGACTTTGGCAATATCGCTGGCAAAGCCGCCCGTGCCCACTATATGTACCGGGCCTTTCATTTGCTTTGCAAGGCGAGAGGAAAGCCCCTCTACCATGGCTGCAAAGCCAAATAACATACCATGTTGCATACTAGAAGCCGTATCTCGTCCGGGAGCAGGTTCTGTGTCATGGGTCTCTAAGTCAATGCGGGGCAGTTTAGCCGCTTTTGCGCTTAAAGCTGCAAAAGAGGTGTATACCCCAGGAAAAATAATGCCGCCAAGGTAATCTTCTTGGCTTATGCAATCAAAAGTTGTGGCTGTGCCAAAATCTACCACAATCAGCGAAGGGGATGTGGCATAAAGCTTACGTGCAGCATAGGAGCATACCAGTCGGTCAGAGCCAACTTCATGCGGCTTGCTGTAGCAATTATTCAGCGGAACAGCTATGTCTTTAGGTACTTGATAAAAGGGAGCGCGCACAAAGCGCATACAACCTTCTTGTACAACGGGCGTTATGCTCGGCACCACAGAAGAAACAACGCAAGCCGCGATATCTTCATTCATAAGGCCGGCGTCTTGCAAAAGCATTCGAATATGAATGCCAAAATTATCAGATGTTTGTGCAATGCTGTCCGGTAAGGTATAGGTGGTGAGTAAATTGTCTTTGTCAGCAATCCCCACCTTAATGGAAGTATTGCCAATGTCAAAAAGAAGAACTTTTTTTTCCATAAATCACCAAATATACGCTCATAAAGTCTTTACGTAGTGCACTCACAAAAGCGTTTGTTACAAGAATCACAAAAATTTCTAACAGAAAAAAGCTTGACCTGCAAGCATAAAACTTGGTAGTAGGATTCATTCTTAATAAGAAATTGGAGGAAAATATGTTAGATCAAGTTTTAAAAGCAATGGAAGAAGCCGCAAAGCCTGTACGTCCAGGAGATGTGGCTAAGGCACTAAATGTTGATAGTAAGGATGTTTCAAAAGCCCTTGCTGAATTAAAAAAGCAAAATAAAGTTCACTCTCCCAAGCGCTGCTTCTATGCTGCTGGCCCTGCCCCTGAATAATCTTGTCTTTTGCGGGGAGCGGAGAACTTCTCCCTCCCCAAAAGAGCATGTAAAACTATTTAGCTAAAAGTAATAAAAAAATCTTGCGTAAGGGGAAAATCATTGTCCGCTCTTATGGACAGATGTGCTTCCCCTTGCTCTTGCATAGCCATTTGTGTTGGTTCAGCATGATTATTTTCTTCTATACCAAGTCTTTGTAAAACTTCGGGCAGGCTCAGATTTTGTATGTTTTGCGCAAAAAGTTCTGTATCGTTGTGCGGGCTAAGTTCTGAATTCGGCACGCCATAAAAATTCTTAATGGTCAAGCTTGAGCCATCTTCAAAGGTAAAGATAAAGTTTACCCCATCTTTTTTGGGGGTAGCCTCAGAAGTGTCAAATTTCACCACAAAGCGCGCGCCAGCATGGGCAGGAATAGTTACGTGATGCCCTGGCGGTGGCTTGTGGAGGACAATGTCTGCCATATTTTATCCCTGCTATTGCAAGGCCGTTTTTCCCTTGAGGCCATGATTTAAGTGAGGCGCAATACCAGCACGCTTTGTCGGGGCGCTAATGGTGCGTAATTGCGTAAGCAAATTCTTAAATGTTTGGGTAGCAACCTCTAAAGAATCTGAATTATCAATGGTATAGATATTTGGGTCATCATTTTCAAAAAGCATGTTCAGGCGCAAACGCGAGTTGATTTCAGCGGCGCTTTCACGCTTACGCGCCAGCAAGCGAGATGCTAAAACATCGGGACGAGCCGTTATCATCACCGGCACAAGATCAGGATAAAATTGTTGCGCTGTCTCTAAATAATTGCGTGAGCCATTCATGACTACCAAGTAATTTTGAGCAAGTGCTTCGTTGACGTCCTGACAAATTCCATAATAATATCCATGGCTTTGCCAGTTAAGTACAAAAAAACCTTGCGCTAAAAGCGACAAAAACTCTTCTTGATGTAAGGGGATATGTCTTTCAGACCCATGAGAAGACAGACGCGTAATATAACGCGTAGCAATGTGTAAAGGGCGCAAATGTGGTGCTTTTTCGAGGCATAACGATTTAACATTGCTTAGCAAAGTATCTTTACCAGCCCCAGACGGTCCCATAAGATAGACGAGTTTTCCGTTGTGCATGTTTTTCCCCTGCAAAAAAATGATTTCCAACACCAGAGCTGTTGGACAAACATATTCCTCAATTTAAGGCAAATAATGCAAATCTGCTTTTATTCTAAAAAAAAATATCTCAGAACGCAATGCTTTTTATGGCTCTTCATAATTATTATAGTAAGGTTAATTTGGGAGGCTCTGCTTCCACAGCAGTTTGGCTTTTTTACGCTGACGACGCAGATTACTGTTTTTCAACAGCCTGGCAGGCGCGTTTTGTGAGAGGATGGGGGGGGTATGGGGGGAAGGAGAACCCTTTTTGGCGCTAGCAAAAGGGGTCTCCTTCCCCCCAAAAAAAATATTCTTAGCAAGCAGCCTGTTAGGGTTGTACTTGTAAAACAATACTATGACTTTGCCCAAGGTCATCAAGCACGCGCAGGCGATGCTTACCCACTTTCATGGGCCAATAAAAAGGGGTATGCGGAGTGCTGCTACCTACATAGTTATGATCTACAAACCAAAACAAAGTCTTGGCATGGGCGGTGCTTGTTCCCATGAGTGCAAGGGTATTTTGTGTTGTATTACTCATATGATAGGTGATGCCTTCCCTTGGACTAGTGATGCTGATGGCATTGTGATTTTCTTCTGTGCCATGGGGGCAAGGCTTGGCATAGGCCGGCGGTAAGGGCTTATAGAGGCCGGCTTCGGCAAACATTTGATAGAGCTCAGAGGGCCAAAATTCCCAGACCATCTCTTGCGCATTGGGCTCAGGGCCGCAAAGGCGTAAGCCACTATCTTTATCTACCCAAATCTTTCTGTAAATATTTGAATTTTTGATAGGTGAGCGCCCCGGTATAAACCAAGTACTGATTTTTTCACTGCATAAATCGGTTTGTACGTCGCCGGTATCTCTACACACTTTTATTTGTACAAGATTTGTGTCTAAATGTTTGTCTGCTAAAAGGTCATGTAAATTTTCTTGCCAGGTCAGTGCCTTAGCGATATTTTTGTAGAGCGGTGCGGCAACGCGGCTTCCGATAAGCATGGAGTTTGAACTGTTATCAAAATTTCCTACCCATACGGCAAGAATGTATGGCCCCACCACTCCCACCGACCATGCATCCCTAAAACCATTGGAAGTGCCTGTTTTAAAACGCAATGGCATGCTTCTTTGCTGACTGTTGCCATAGCCAAAATTTGAGGATTCCAGCATATAAAGGGTTGCCAATGAGGCTTCGGGGGAGAGCAGGGGGAAGATATCTTCCTCGGGGTCACGCTCTGTGGTGAGGCGTGGAGTTTGCCAGACTCCGCCGTTGGCAAGCATGGCGTACAAGCCTGCTAAATCACGCATGCGTAGCTCTGCCCCGCCAAGCACAAGACTTAGTCCGTAGTAGTTAGCCGTATGCTCAAAACCCACTTTGGAGCGCTGTAAAAAAGTATAAAGCGAGGGCTCTAGCTGTGCGGCAAGGCTGATGGCCGGCACATTACGACTATAGCGTAAAGCATCACGTGCAGGGAGAGGCCCTTGGAATTGTTTATCAAAATTTTCAGGATTATATTCTGCAAAGCTTTTTGGCGTATCCATAAGCATGCTTTGGGGATGAATAAGTCCTTGGTCCAGCGCTAAGGCATAAATAAAGGGTTTTAGGGTAGAGCCGGGAGATCTGCGCGCCTTGGTGCCGTCCACTTGCCCATCTATGGAATCATTAAAAAAATTAGCAGAACCCACCAATGCGCGCACTTCCATGCTTGGCCAATGCAAAAGCATGGCGGTGGCATTACGCAGCCCGAACATGCTACTCTGGGTGATAAATTGTGTAATGCCGTTTTGCACAGTTTTTTGTGCGGCGCTGTCAATGGTACTTTGTATGGTGCGTGGCCCTTGCGGATCTTTTCTTATTTTTTGAATAAGTTCCATACTCACATGCGGAGCAGTCATGGGCATATCTTTAAGACTAAAAATACGTAGGGGCGGCGCCTTATCCGGAACTTTGTGCTCAGGATAAGCGAGATTCCAATTGCCATGTAAGGTTGTGCGGGCTTTTTCCAGCGCTGGATGAAAGACGAGCCGTCCTTTTTCACCGCTTTTGAAGGAACGAGCATGCGGATTTTGCGGAATAAGGGTTAAGGCCAAGGCTTCAACAGGGGTCAGGCGCTGTGCAGATTGTTGAAAATACACGCGCGAGGCAGCTTCAATGCCTTCAATATTAGCACCATAGGGCGCAAGGCTAAAATATGCCTCAAGCACAGCATCATGCCCATAATGCCACACCAGTTGCAAAGCCATGAGCATTTGTTGCAATTTACCCGAAATTGTATTGGTCACCAGCTTATGCCGCAAGCGTGCCACTTGCATGGCAATGGTTGATGCGCCCATGCGCCGCGTGCCCGTGAGAGTGCTGTAGACTGCTCGCAATAAAGAAAAAGGATTGACTCCGGGGTGTAGATAATAGTGGCGATCCTCATAAAGAAGCACCGCATTGGGGACATGCTCCGGCAGGAGCTTTAGTTTTGCATGTTGGCGGTATTTATCATCATCTGTGAGGTCAAGGCGCATCAATTTCCCATGTCTATCAAGCACCATGGGCGAAAAAGATACACCCTCAAGCAAAAGCGGAGCAGGTGCAAGTGCGATGTATAAAAAAAGTATAAGCATGCTTAATAAGCCTAAGCCCCCTGCACCAAGCATGCAGAGGCTAAACTTTCCTAACTTGTACTTTTGTGTAAGAATTTTCAGCATATTTATGTGAACAGTCAGTTATACATTCTTTAGAGGGATTAAAGGGGAGGAAAACCCAAAGATTTCCCTCCCCCACAATTATAGATGGTGCAACAAATCTTATGGATTTGTTACCTTTACGCGCTTGCCACCTGCGGTATGCCCTTGCAGGTTTCTGTCAAAGAGGCCTTCGGCTTGCGCAAGAGGCATGGCGAAGTCGCCCTGTGATATGGCGCGGATATGATAGGTTATAGTATAGGCCCCCGTTCCAGCATTCAAGAAGGCAATAATTCTGTCTTCATCTCTGCGCAGGCTCAGCTCACTGGAGGGGCCGGTGTCATCATCATGGTCAAGTACGAGTTCAAAACCGCCCGGTAAAAGGTCCACGACTACGACGGGAGCACCATTTTTATCAGATAAACTCACTTCTAAGTCAACGCGCAACACTTCACCTTGTACTATGCTTGCACCAAGCGCTGTTCCGTCGGATTTGGTGTAGCTACGCCTAACGAGAATACCTTGCTCTAAGGCCTTGGTTGGAGCTTTAGTGTCATAGCCATACTCTTGAATTTGCGCATACAGCTTTTGCTCTTTTGCAAGACGCACTCCAAAGCTTGAGCAAGCAGGGGCATTGAGCATGTGCAAATTATCAAACATTTGCGCAATGGGGCCAGTGCTTGGTTTTGCTCCGTCGCTATAGTTATTGCAAAGCAATTGCACGCCGTCCATGGAGGACTTTGTACCGTTTTTGATTATTTCCATAAGGCCACGAGCCGCCATGGAAGCACCCAGGGTAGCATGAGGTTTGTTGGTTCCTTCAAGGAAGCTAGCTTGTAAAAAGGCGATACTTTGCTGGAACTCTTCAGGGAAGTGTCTAGCCAAAACTTGGGCATGCAAGCCATATTGGGCAAGCACGTCAAACATGCCGCCGTCATCATCTTCCCATGACTGGGCTTGCTTGCCTATGACCATGCGCAAATGTCTATTGGCTTCTTTTTCCATATAAAGGCTAGCATAGGATCCCGCCATAAGCGAATGGTATATATCGCTTTTGTCAAGTTCATTTTCCTTAATGAAAGCTTCAAAGAGTTCAAGTTGCTTACTTACCACATAACCGGCACGCGCCAAAACCCATGTTGCATAGGCTAGGGTACGCAACTCTTCCACCGTATTTGGAGATTCGTTAATATTTCGCTCCAAGGTGTTGAAAAGCTGTGGCATAAGTCCCGGAGGCAAGGGCAATTGGGCATCGCGCAAGGCCAAGACATAATCAGCGGCATAGGCCGTTAAGAAGAGATTATGCTCTGATCTGTCTTCCCAAAGGCTCATGCCATAATAGGAATCAAAGGCCGTTAATAGGGCGCCTTGGGTACGCTTAAAGGTTTTTTCAATGTTCTTAGTATTGAGGAAAGGAAGGCTTTTGGACAACTCTTGCCCCAAGGGACTATTCACCAGCGAAGCCAATGGATAGGCCTTACTGAGGGTTTGCTCTACACAATTGTAGGGATAATATTCAAGATAACTCAAAGCACTTTGCAAAAGCGGTAAAGGCATGGGGGAAAGTGCAATGGAGGTCTTTGCATCATAAGGAAGTAAGGTACGCTTGCTGAATAAATCAGTAGATTGATTTATTATAAGCGTTTGCTGGGTAAAGCGAGGCAATACTTCCGGACGAATGCTCATGGAAGTTTTGCGTGTTTTTACAGTGCCGGCGCCATCATCGGTGGTGAAGACCAAAATAGCCTCGCCTGGCTCCTTACCTGTTTTAGCGGTGAAGGGGATTAGCTTTTCTTCCTTGGCAGCAAGGCTAACACTTTCGGGGAAATCACTAAAGTTCATTCCCTTAGCGGCGCTGGCTTGGTCAAGGGCAAGGTTAAGCTTAAGGGTTATAGGGGCATCAGTGGTGTTGGCAATGGCAAATCCACCTTGGAAGCTATCGCCCAAGGAAGCCATAACTGGCACTTGCGGGGTCAGCACTTGTGTATCTTGTATAATAACACGCGCTTGTCCGTTGCCTACGGTTTCAGTATTGTTGACCACGGCCATGAGGCGCAAGGAGCCATTGAAATAATCAGGAATGGGTATTTCAAGGTCAAGACCTTCGGCAGGAATGTCTACAACACCGCTCCACCATGTCATAGGTGGCTCATTTTTGCGTTTGAAAGGATTTTGGAATGTGCCAAGCATGGCAGCAAAGTCATTTTCGCCGCCGTCACCACCATAGGCGGACACGCGTTGCATAATTTTCTTATCACCGGCCATGAGGCGGTCAAAGAGCTGGGAAGTATTAACTTCCAAGGCTCTATCAAGAAGTAAATAATTTAATGGATTAGGTGTCTTATAGCGTGATAATTGTAAGATGCCTTCATCCACGGCAAAAAGCACAGCCTTGGTGGGCTTGCCTTGGGTATTTTTAATCTTCCAGCTCAAGGTCTTTCCGGGGAGAGCCTTTTCCGGAGCTGTAATTTCAAGCTCTTGCAAGTGGCGAGCTGTATTGACGGTAATGGCCGCCAAGGCAACGCTTTGAGGTTGCAAGAAAATGCTGTTGGATTCAGGGGCGCGTCCCATCAAGACTTGAATGTAACCACGTCCGCTGAAGTTGTCAGGAATTTCAAGCTCATGCATGCTGTTTCCGACATTTACTTTAACCCATTTATGCGAAACCACCGTATCTCTTTCAAGGGAGATAAGGGCTACGCCGTCGTAAGGAGCGGTAAGCATGATTTTTGCCATTTCACCGCCGCTATAGTTATTTTTATCAGTTTTAATATGCAAATGTGCTTTAGGCAGACTTTGCAAGCTTTTGAGGGCCGGACGCAAATCGTCATTACCTACAATGCTAAAGGGCACATGAGCAAGCACAGTTTCCTTGGCGCCGGCAGTTGCGGCAGGCATTTTTACGGTAAGCACAAAGTCGCCCACTTCCTTGGTTGGTACATCCCAAAGTAATGTGCC
Organism: uncultured Desulfovibrionaceae bacterium; assembly: GCA_964369655.1. Taxonomy (GTDB): domain Bacteria; phylum Desulfobacterota; class Desulfovibrionia; order Desulfovibrionales; family Desulfovibrionaceae; genus CAYJAD01. The sequence goes on from CAYJHU010000035.1 coordinate 10,209, forward strand.
TTCGGCTGTCATTTCTTGCTCACCCTGAGAAATGGTCGTATCCACAGGGGTTTCTGCATAGGTGTATTGTCCTTGAGAATCACTTACCAAGGAAGTTACAGAACTGCGACGCGCAATGGAGAAGAGCAATTTGCCAGGATTCACAGGTTTTACTTCTGGGTCAATGGCTTGGAATTGCAATTTTGCTGTGCTGTCCTTCATGATGAAGTTTCTGTTATCAGCACCCTCGCCGGCCTTGTAGCCAATCATATAGGGTAGGGGAGAGAGCAAGAAACGCTTTTCTTGACTAACGGCACGGCCACCACCAGGCTCAAAGCCTTGGGTGTAAATGCTGCATTGCAAGGTGCCAAAGCGCCATTGCGTAAAATCAAGTGGAAGTGTGGCTAGGCCCTTTTTATCTGAAACCGTAGGTTGCAAATCGCGGTTAATGGGGTCACTGCCCTTGGCAAAGAAGGGAGACATATCCTGAAAGGTGAAGTCCTCATAACCGGAAAAGCTGAGGTGCGCAGGATAAAGACGCATGGAGGCGGTAATACGACGATCTGCGGCAACTTGCCCAAAAAGTGTATCAAGCTTCACGCGCAAAGCCGTACTGCCCGGCTTATCAGAAGTTACAATCCAGCCCTTAGTGGAAAGTGGCGGTGCGTCGGCTTGTGTATTTTTTGCATCTACCAGCGCTGTTCTGATACGCAAAGTATCCGGCAAAAACATTTCAACCTTAGTATATGCGGTGCCAAGAATCAGCCCTTCTTTGTCCTTGTTGGTGTCAGAAGGAGTAGCAATGCTAAGGCTATAGCGACCGGTCATGGCTGATTCGGGTATGTCCCAAGTAAAGCTATGAATACTGTCGCCGGCTTTAAAAGCTTGCTGGAATACTTTACGCCCAACTTCGTCATTAACGATAGCTAAAAGCGGCATATCCTTGGGTAAAAGCTTCCAATCATTGGAGCGCAAAAGCGCGCCAAAGCGTAATTGCTCACCCGGTCTAAAATAACCACGCTCTGTAAAAACAAAGGCGTTAAGGCTATTTGTACTGCTTTGGCTTCCGCCTATATCTGAAAAATCAGAGAGGTTTACGTTACGTTCGTAGTCTTCCATGGACATCCACAAAATGTCCGCATTCTCACCGCCGCTGGCATTACGCGCCACAACTGCGGTGGGCTTTTTCTCATTTTGCAAATGGGACATATTGGGGAAGACAGCCTTACCATAAGCGTCAGTCTTCATTTCTGCCACAGGAATGCTATTATATCCAAGTACTTGTACTCGCACATTTTCAAGTGGCTCAGCTTTATCCATGGAGCAAACATAGGCTTCCATGCCTCCTGAGGGGAGTTTTTTGAGCACCATGGCCATGTTGGAGTACATGATAATGCGTGTGGTATCGACAACTCGTTTACCTTTCTTTTCACCCTCAAGGCGCAAGAAGATAAGGCCTGGTTTTATATCACCTTTTTCGGTGGAAAATACCTTTTGTGAGCTTAGGGTATTAAAGACCGGACTGCTGGTAAAGGATCCTGCCTTGGAAGCTTTTTCAGCCACTATAATATTTCCACGTGTTACAACGCTATTGGCAAAGGCTTCGGAATCGTCCAAAGTATAATCAAGCGAAGTAATAAATGGAAGTGCCAAGGACTCATCCTTGAAGCGAGAGGCCGTCCAGGTAATTTTGTCCACGTTCTCACTGACCAAAGCCAAATCGCTGTTCATGGCAAGGACGTTACCGGCTTGCAAAAGGTCAAGGCGTGCTTCGCCCTTAGATACAAGCTCCAAGCCTTCAACGCTGCGCTCAAGAGGCGTTTTTATACCCTTGGCATTGGTTGGGCCAAAGCCTGCGGCAATATTCCATAAAATATAATGGCCGGGGGTGGTGTTAATACGAAAACGTAAGAAATCTTCGTTTTCATCGGGAAGTTTCACAAGCTGTGCTTCAAGCTTGCGTGCTTGTTGCTTATTTTGTGGGGAAATTTTACCTTGTTTCCAGTCGCTTGGTAAAATATTTTCTTTGTCACGTTGCAGGGGTAATTCTAAAATTGTTAAAGCTTTCAAAAGGTCTTCAGCAGGTACACGCTGTGAAAAGCGGAAGACAATATGTTGTTCCATTTGCAAAGCTTTATTTTGCCACTGCTCAAGCTCTACTTCTTCAAGCTTAAAGAGCGAGTCAGTGCCGGGAACTACAAGGTCCTTTGTGGCTGTTTTATCAGGATATTGCCACGATTTATTTTGATAAAAAAGAGGACGAACGCCGGGAACGGTGAGTTTTGCCGTACTTTTTTTCTTTGGCATACTGAGAATACGTGAATTTACCACGGCGCGAGTATTGTCATCAAACCACACCCACTGCCCCTTACCAAGCTTGAGGCCGGAGTTTTTGTTAGGTGTAATGGTTGCACGTGACTCTATAGTCTTACGTGCTTCAGCATTTATGCTTTCATTAAAGCGCATTGCAAAGGAAATGGCATGCTCTGCTTTAGGCGACGGGTCAATCCAAATCTTGGTGGTACCCATTTCGGCAGCGCGCGGAAGAGTGATAAAATAATCAGAAGTTTTAGTAAGTTTTACACGTGAGGGGAGGGTGACATTTTTAACATCAGCAATATATTTTGTGCTACTTTTCCAAGATTCACTGGGGGTAAAGCGCAATTGGCTAGATGTTGCCCAAATCCACTCGCCTTTTGGCCAGTCCTTGGCTATGACACCTTTGGCCACAGTGCCCGGCTTACCAAGCCATGCGCTGCACTTATTTTTCCAATTATTTCCATAGGATTTTTTGCAAAGTGCTTCGTCAGGCTCAAAATCCACCTTAGCACTGACGGTACTCCAGATAGGAAAATGTTTTATTCTGGCTTTTAAGAAAATATCGGCAGCATTTGCCATGGGGGTATGAGCTGCGAATATGCTAAAAAATACAAAAAAACATAGGAACTTAGACCAAAAAGCTTTGTGCTGGGACAGCATTTTGTCTGATGTCATATTGTATCTCCCTGTTATAGATGATTAGAGCATACTATCCCATAAAAAAATTAAAATGCCAATAAAAAATTGACTCCTACTTATGATAGGTGAATTTTTGGTTTTTTTTATGGGAGGAGAAAGATTTTTGTTATATAAATAACGCTTGGTCGTGCGTTCTGCACGACACAAGCTATCGCAAACGTGCCTTTGGTTTGCT
>CAYJHU010000036.1:0-12985 GCA_964369655.1 uncultured Desulfovibrionaceae bacterium
GCGTTTTGAAGGGATGGGAGAGTTTGAGGGGGTAAGGGAAACTTTTGGGCTTTGGCAAAAGTTTCCCTTCCCCCCTCAAAAAAAATACTTATAATCTTAACACTTCACACTATGCGGCGGTACAGGATTTACAAAGGCTTCGCCCTCGGTCAGGGCATTGGCAAGCTTTTCTTCGGCAAGTGTTAATTTTTTCTCTAACATATCGATATATTTTTGCTGTGCCTGCAAGGCCTCATCGAGTTCTTTGAGATACTTTTCCTGAAAGTACATGTTTTCTTCCAGCAGAGCCAGTCTTTGTTCGAGATCCACCATGATTTTTTCCTTTATGCGCGCTGTTTTTGTGCTGTTTATGGTTTACACTTGGTGAAGCTTTGGAGTGCGATTCAGATTTATTGTGATGAGAGGGACGCCGCCCTACGCTGGGCATAAGAATTCGATGCTGTCGCAAACGCTCAGCATCGGTACGAGCCACAAAAATATCCTTACCATGTACGTCTTGACCGGTGTAGAACATGGCCGTGGCTATGGTTCCGGGTGTAGGAATAAAGCATTGCACTTGTTGCGGCTTCCAGTTTCTGGCCTGAAGCCACGCCGCCAAAGCTTGCATATGTTCATCGGTACAGCCGGGATAGGCACTCATAAGATAGGGTACCACATATTGCTCCCTACCCACTTTTTGACAATGCTTTTGAAAAGAGGCCAAAAAGCTTTCAAAAACCTGCAGGGGTGGCTTACGCATGGCGAAAAGCACTTCACTTTCGCTATGTTCCGGTGCAATTTTAAGCTGACCGCCGGTAAATTCTTCGGTATACGCATGCACGGCGTGCGGTTCATGCATGGCAATATCGGCTCGAATGCCACTGGCCACGCGCACATGCTTAATGCCCGGCAAGTTCTTGATACTACGCAAAAGACGTACATGCTCCATTTGCGGCGTCTTAAAGAAGGCACAAACCTTGGGGTGACAGCAGGAATAACGCGTGCAAGGATTCGGATTTGCACAATATCCTTGCCACATATTGGCCGTGGGCCCGCCCACATCAGAAATACTGCCATGAAAGCCCTTGGTTTTAGTCATGCCCAGCGCTTCTTTTTGTAAAGACTCGGCTGAACGTGAACTTAAGCGCCTGCCTTGATGTAAGGCTAATGAGCAAAATGCACAGCCGCCGCCGCAACCGCGATGGGAGGTGATGCTGGTGCGTAGCATTTCTTCGGCTGGGATGGGGGCTTGATAGCTTGGATGCGCCGCACGCTGAAAAGGTAGGGCATAAAGAGCGTCCATCTCAGCTTGATTGAGCGGAGCCGCAGGCGGAGCAATAATTAGCTCGCGCGTATCAAAGCGTTGACGTAAGAAAATTTCATCTTGCGCTGGACGAGGATTTTTAGGCTGATTTTGTTGCTGATTTTTCACATGAACACCTTGATGCACATGTTTTTCGAGGGTGCGTGTCAGCTGCATCAGCAGTGGCGCCTCCGCCACGATGTCCTCATGGCTTGGCAAATCTTCATAGGTGCGACTATAATCCATATCTGCAATATGTTGTAGCCATACCGTACCCTTAATATATTCCAGAGCATTGCCAGCGGCGCAGTGTCTTGCAATTTCAAGGATGGCTCGCTCTCCCATACCGTAAACAAGGACATGCGCCTTGGCATCCAGCAAGAGAGAGCGACGCAAAGCATCACTCCAAAAATCATAATGCGTACTGCGGCGCAAAGACGCTTCAATGCCTCCAAGCACAAGCGGTAAGCCAGGGAAAGCGCGGCGTGCAAGGTTTGCATAAATAATACTCGCCCTATTGGGACGCGCACCGGCTTCACCGCCGGGGGTGTAGGAATCATCATGACGCTTTTTGCGAAAGGCCGTGTAATGCGCCAGCATGGAATCCAGCGCACCAGCAGTAATGCCGGCAAAAAGACGCGGCCTGCCCATACGCTCAATATCCTGAGTATCCTGCCATGTTGGCTGGGCGCAAATACCCACCTTATAGCCATGCGACACCAACCAGCGCCCCAAGAGCGCCACCCCAAAGGCAGGGTGATCCACATAGGCATCGCCGGTAATAAACAAAATATCCAGACACTCCCAACCAAGAGCATCCATCTCTTGCCGGTTCATAGGTAAGAAAGCCGGCTGAGTTAAAGGAGTAGTCTGCGTATTAGTCACAATTATTTAGCGTCCTTTATTTAGCGTCCTTGGGCGGGGTAATTAGCATTTTGCCACTGCTTGGGGCGTGCTTACCTTCTTCTTCCTTCATGCCTTGCATGTGCTTGGCTTGAAACTTCATCCACTCATCACGGGAAATGGAAGCATCCTTGTCCAAATCAATAATGCCAAAAACAGCTTCGGTCATTTGGGGATAGGCTTTTTTGAACTCTTCTGCCCCAACTTTATTGTCATTATTTGTGTCCATGGCCTTATATTTTTCTTCAACGCCTTGCTTGGCCTTACTTGCGTCTTCCTTAGAAGTCATGCCGGGCATGGCATGAGAAAAACTCGCTAAACCTAAAAACAAAGCTAACATTAATAATTTTTTCATATGCACTCCTTATCAGACTTTTAAAATTTAATAGCTCAAACTATTTTAAAATTTTTATAAAAATAACTTTTCCAAATAACTGTTATGCGAACAACTCATACTTCTAGCAAGTTTTGCAAACTGTCAAACAAATTTTAAGCCCGCAAGACAAAATAATCTTGCTGTAAAAAGCTTAAGCAATGTAGCCATGATTTTTTTTGAAGGCTGATCCAACGGGCGCGAAGCGCTTACGTTAACGAGCTTGCGAGTTTTACGCAAAGCAAGAGCAAAGTGACTTGGGGAAACTTTTTCAAAAAAGTTTCCCCAAAAAATAAAGATTATCCCTCAGCTTGATTTTTAAGAGCTTCGGTTTGATGATGTGTAGTGAGGGCATCCATAAGGCCGGCAATGTCGCCTTCCATAATTTTTTCCAAAGAATAAAGGGTCAGATTGATGCGGTGATCGGTACAACGCCCTTGGGGAAAATTGTATGTACGAATGCGCTCAGATCTGTCACCGGAGCCAACTTGTGCTTTGCGGTCGGCGGACATGGAAGCATTTTGTCTTTCTTGCTCGGCTTGCAAAACACGCGAGGCCAGCACCTTCATGGCTGATGCCTTATTCTTGTGCTGACTCTTTTCATCTTGACACTGAGCCACAGTTCCCGTGGGAATATGTGTAATACGCACAGCAGATTCTGTTTTGTTAACGTGCTGCCCACCGGCGCCTCCGGCACGATAAAAGTCAATGCGCAAATCTTCAGGACGAATATTCACATCCACTTCGTCGGCCTCTGCCATGACGGCTACGGTGGCGGCAGAGGTGTGGATGCGACCTTGAGTTTCTGTGGCGGGCACGCGCTGTACGCGGTGAGTGCCTGCTTCAAATTTCATTTGGCTGTAGACACGATCGCCGGAAATAAGAGCGATAACTTCCTTATAACCGCCTGTATCAGAAGGAGATTCACTCATAATCTCAACCTTCCAGCCTTTTACTTCGGCATAGCGAGAATACATGCGGAATAAATCCGCCGCAAAAAGCGAAGCTTCATCGCCACCGGTGCCGGCACGAATTTCAAGGATGGTATTTTTCCCGTCAAGAGGATCTGTAGGCAAGAGGAGGATTTTAAGTTGATGTTCAATTTCCGGCATACGCTCTTTGGCAAGGGCAATTTCTTCCTGTGCCATGGCGCGGATATCAGCATCACTATCCTCAAGTAAGAGGGTATTTTCTTCCAATTGCTCGCGCAAAGAGCGATGCTCACGAAAAAGTGTCACCACTTCGCGCAAGTCTGCGTGAGATTTTGTAATTTTACGGTAACGGTCTTGATCGTCAAAAACATCCGGCTCAGCTAATTGCGCTTCCAGCTCCAAATATTTTTTTTCCAAACCTTCGAGCTTGGCAAACATAGTATTTCCTTTGGGTATAATGGTATAACAATAAATTCAACAAATATAATTTCATAGCGCGTTAAACATTTGATAAAAAGCTAAGCACATTACGCCATAGGGCTATAGTCTACAGGGCGAACATTTTCCGGAACATCTTCCCCAAGCGCTTCATGTAGGGCCACAATGGCAACTTCCAATTGATCATAATGCGGTTCATACGTGGTGAGCATTTGCAATACCAAACCGGGGGTACGCAAAGCACGCCCAAGCAAATTATCACCCATGCGTGAAGCGGCATGGATAAGCTCATAAGCTAGAGCCGAAATGGGTACCATGAGTAAAAGCTTAAAAAATATGGTCACCAAATGCTTCAAAAAAGTCCCGTCAGGCGTCCAAACAAGCAACAGCAAGGGCACCAGCACCGCGTGCAAAACGATGGAAATACAAATAACAAAAAGCAAAAATGTGGTGCCGCAACGCGGATGTAAACGACTCATGCGCATGGCTTCATAGGCTGTTACCTCGCCGCCACTTTCAAAAGCATGGATGGTTTTATGTTCTGCTCCATGGTATTGAAAGACGCGTCGAATGTCCGGCAAGAAGGAAATAGCGACAATATAGCCCACAAAAATAGCGCACTTAAAAAGTCCATCCCAAAGATGAAAGGACAAGCTCTCCACATCGCCGCCAATGCCAAGCATCGTCATGCCATAGGAAAGTAAATGTGGCACCACCACAAATAAAACCAGAGCCATACCAAGGGCAATAATCATGGTGACCACGATGTGCCATGTTTCCAGCTCTTCATTTTCCCCTTGTGCGGCTTGCTCTGCCGAGCGATTCAGTGCCTTAATACCATTGACAAGAGTCTCTAAAAGCACAGGAAATCCGCGGAGAAAACGCTTTTTGAGTAAGGGATGTTTGGTGAGAGAAAACCAAGGTTTACGCTCTGCTACGATGGTACCGTCTGGATGACGAACTGCTAAAGCATAGTGGTCTTGATGGCGCATCATAACGCCTTCCATGACGGCTTGACCGCCCACCACGGGGCATGCCTTTGCCATAAAGCCCAAAAGCCCCAGTCGCCACCAAGGAGAGGGGGAATTTTTCATAAAACCTCAAAAGCCTTTGTTATAAAACAACAAAGGGTATAGGCTCTTTTACAAAAAAAAGCCTATACCGAAAAATGAGAAATTAACGAGAAGTAAGGTCTACTTACCGTCAAATTTAGCATATTTTTTGCGGAAGCGATCAATACGACCGGCAGTGTCCAAAAAGCGCTGCTTACCGGTATAGTATGGATGGCACTGAGAGCATACTTCCACAGAAATAGTTTCACCCTTGGTGGTTAACAATGCTTCTTCATGACCGCAGGCACAAGTGATTTTGGCCTTATAGGTTTTTGGATGGATTTCTTTTTTCATTTTTACTACCTCGCAAATGTAAAGGGAGAATTATTTAATCCCTTTTGACGCATAAGGCAAGAGGAAAAATGCAAAAATTTATTTTTTATATGCAAGCTCGTGTTATTTTAAAGTTGATTTTGTAGCCCAGCATGAAAAAAATTCATCGTAAAAGTTTTTTTCGCAAAGCTACGCGCTCATTTTTACAAGCCTCAAGCGCAGACTTGAGAATTTTTGCAAAAAAAAGTATATGCGCCCCATGAAAGCCAAGAAAAAAAAATCCCCCACTTGCACTGCTGAAACTGAGAATACGCCCTTAGCCGAAAATACCTCTCCAAGGTTGCGCCCTGCGAAAAAAGTAAGAGTGGATCAGCTCCTTTTTGAGCAAGGCCTTGCCGAAAGCCGCGAGCAAGCCAAGCGCTATATTATGGCAGGTCAAGTTTATGTGGGCGATCCCCCAGTACCGGTGAGCAAGCCAGGCCACCCCTATGCCGCTGATTCTATCTTTAAGGTGGTTGGGGTTGAGCGCTTTGCCAGCCGAGGAGCCTATAAACTTCTTACAGCATTAGAGCATTTTATGCTTGATGTGACGGGCTTTGTATGTCTTGATGCCGGCGCCTCCACCGGCGGTTTTACCGATTGCCTATTGCAGCACGGTGCAGCCAAGGTCTATGCCGTGGATGTGGGACATGGGCAATTACATGAAAAATTACGCCAAGATGAGCGCGTAATTAACCTTGAAAAAACCAATTTACGCACGGCGCCCGTTGAACTTATCCCCGAAACAGTACAAATCATTGTGGCCGATGTTTCCTTTATATCCTTAACTATGGTTTTGCCGCCATGTATGCCCTGGCTTGAGTCCGGCGGTAAGGTGGTTGCGCTCATTAAACCGCAATTTGAGGTGGGCGCACATCAAACGGATAAGGGAGTTGTGCATGATGAAGCCTTGCGCCAAGAGGCTGTAGATAAAGTAGTGGCCTTTTGTACAGCAGAACTTAACTTGCAACTTGAGGGCATTGTCCCTTCTGCCATTTTGGGGCCAAAGGGCAATCAAGAATATTTGGCTTACTTTACAAAGACTTAAACTTCAAACTCTTCTATGAAAAACATAAAATTTCATGCTCGCTTACGCTCTTGCACTTCTTTATAAATGGCGTATTATGCCGCGAGTATAGAACTGTCAGATTTGCTCAAAAATTTATCTTAAGCTTAAAATTTTTTTCTTAAGAAAATTTTAATATTTATCAGCTAGGTTTTTGAAACATTCTGATATATAAACAATGCCTATTAAAAAAAAATCTGTTTAAAAGGATTATCATGCAATATATATGGAAAAAATCTTTAGTCTGTTTGCTCATGAGCGGAACGCTCGTAAGCTGTGCTCCCTTTGCGCCGGAGCAACGTGTACCACAAAAAAACCTCCCAGCCCCCATGCCGGGAACCTATCCCTCGGCACCGGATAAACCAGTGCCCTCCATCAAGGGCGACCCAGAAGGTCATGTGGCGCCTGCCGTTTTGGCAAGCGGTGCTGTGGAGCAAGCCAAAAATCCTTGGTGGGAAAATTTTAACAGCTCGGATTTAAATTCCTTAGTCGAGACAGCATTAAATAATAATTTTGATATCTTGTCTGCTTGGGCAAAATTACGCCAAAGCGAAGCCGTGGCTCGTAAAGCCGGCGCTGGCCTTTATCCTACCCTAAACTTTGAAGGTTCTGGTGGCACAAGACGCACATCAACACAAGTACAAGCCGGCGGCAGACGCATTGAAACTTTAAGCGAAACCTACGACCTTGGCCTTGCCGCTTCCTATGAAGTGGACCTCTGGGGACGTGTGAGCTCAGAACAAGAGGCGGAATTGCTACGTACTAAGGCCTCGGCCTACGATGTGCAAAGCGCCGCCATGACCATAGCCGCAGAAATTTCCGACACGTGGGCGGCCTTGCTCGGCAACAGACGAGAGCTGGCAGTGCTTAAGGAACAAATTAAAGTTAATAAAGATTTAGTTGAGTTACAAGCGGTACGCTTTGACAATGGTCTTGGCACAAGCCTTGAGGTTTTACAACAAGAAGAGTTGCTGGCCTCGGTGCAAGCAGAAGTGCCAACCCTTGAACAAGAAGCAGTAATTTTGCGCAATCAGCTGGCGATTTTACTGGGTACATTACCGGGCGCATTACCAAACTTTGACGAAAGTGCCAAATTGCCTCAGCTTGCAGCCATGCCTTCCCCCGGTTTACCGGTACAGCTTTTGGATGCACGCCCTGACATTGCGGCAGCTTGGGCACGCCTTGGTGCGGCGGATTGGGACGTTTCTGCTGCCCATGCCAATCGTTATCCAAGCCTAAGCCTTAGCGCTTCAGGTGTTTTCCAAGCGGCGGAAACTTCTTTGCTCTTCACCAATTGGGTGGCGGCGCTTGTTGGCTCTTTGGCCATGCCCATCATTGACGGCGGTTCGCGCAAAGCCGAAGAAGCTCGCGTCAAAGCACAATCGGATATTGATGTGCAAACCTATGCCAAGCTTGTGGCTTCTGCCATTCAAGAAGTGGATAATGCACTTGCCTCCGATAAGGGCGAAAATGACAAATTACGCCTTTTATTGCGTCAATATAAATTTGCCGACGCCGCCATGGTAGAGGCTCGCAACAGTTACCTTGAAGGCGTCTCTTCATTCTTAAATTATATTACAGAATTAAAAAATGTTCAGACCTTGCAACGCACCATTGCTCGCCAGCGTACAGTGCTTGTACGTGCGCGCATTGCGCTCTATCGAAGACTTGGTTCCTTAACTTTCCCCAAGGGTATAACTCGCCCCGCATCTGAACAATAAAGGCAAGATATGAATACTACAAAAAAAAATACACTCAGCACTGCGCTGATGGTTTTGTTGCTTGTGGGCATTGGCGCCGCAGCGGCAGCATATTTTATCTATAGCAAGCCCACAACCAAGCGTGTGCGCCCGCCGGTGAGCAGCCCTCTTGTCACCGTTGTTCCCACCAAACGTGCCAATGCAGACCTTGAGGTAGAAGCCCTAGGGACGGTTCGCGCCGACCAAGAAACCGTGGTGCGCGTGCGCGTATCCGGTCAGGTGGAAGAACTTGGCCCTGATTTTAACGTTGGCGGTCTGGTGCAAAAAGGCAATTTGCTTCTGCGTCTTGATGATGACGATTATGTAAATGCGCTGGCCTCCATGGAAAGTATGCTGGCTAAAGCCAAAGCAGATTATAGCCTAGAAATGGGGCAACAACGCGTAGCAAGAACAGAAATCGCACAGCTTAATAAAACATCTCCGCGCTCAGGGCGAACCACCGCCCTTGCCTTGCGCCAACCACAACTTGCACAGGCCAAAGCAACCTTGCAAGCTGCAGAAGTGGATGTAAAGCAAGCCAAACTTAATCTAGAACGCACCAAAATAACAGTGCCTTACAATGCACTTGTAACAGCGCGTAATGTTTCCATTGCCAGCCAAGCGCAGCCCTCGGATACGGTGGCAACCCTTGTGGGTACGGACACCTATCATATTGAGGCCGCCATTCCTTTAGATAAATTACAAGGGCTTGGCATGGATGTGTTTGACAATACTCCGGTAAAAATCACCACCGCCACCGGCGCTGTGCGTCAAGGTTATGTGCGTCATAGCATTGCAACCCTTGACGCCACCACACGCATGGGACGCGTACTCATTGAAATTGAAGATCCCCTTGCCCTAAAAAGTGACGAAGCACCGCTTCTACTTGGCGATCAAGTGCGTGTGGAGTTAAAAGCTGGATCTTTGGAAAATGTCATTGAATTACCGCGCATTACCCTGCGTGGCAGTAATAATATTTGGGTGGTAAAAAAAGATGCACAAGGCAAGGAAAGTCTTGATATTCGCCAAGTGGAAGTGCTTTGGAAAGATAGAGACTCTGTCTTTGTGGGTAAAGGCTTAGAAGCGGGCGAGGAAGTTATTAACTCTCCGCTGGGCGCGCCCATTAGCGGCATGCCTGTGCGCACCAAGGTTGCCAATGCTGCACCTAAATCATCTAAGCCCCCTAAACCAGAGGAAAAAAGGGCAAAGGGCCAGATGCCGCTAAGCAAGGGGAAAAATAATGAGTGATAAACAAAATACCATCCCCGAAGAAAATACTAAAATTCCTGAATATATGAAGGGTTCCATCGGCTGGATGGCCAACAATCCCGTAGCCGCCAATTTGCTCATGGTTATTCTCATCATTGGCGGACTCATGGTGGCTTCTTTAGTGCGGCGCGAAGTCTTCCCATATTTTGAAATCACCGAAGTGACGGTAGAGATTAGCGTTGACGGTAGTACCCCGGAAGTTATGGAAAAATCCGTGGCTCAAGCTGTGGAAGAAGCAGTACAAGGGCTTGATGGCGTTGAAGAAACCACAGCGCAAATTACCAGCGGTACCGCAACAATCATCATTGAAGGCTCCGACGAGGTCAATGGCAATATTTTATTGCAAGATGTTAAGGCGGCAGTTGATCGCATTACCACCTTCCCCGAAGAGGCAGATGCGCCCATTGTTTCCTTAAAGTCCTCACGGCGCGAAGCCATTCAGCTCATGCTTGCCGGCGATGTTGACCTGCGCTCCTTGCGCTATTGGGCAGATATTATTAAAGAAGACTTAATTCAAGACCCTGCCATCAGCCAAGTGGAACTTACGGGCATTCGTGACCATGAGGTGTGGGTGGAAGTGACCCAAGATACTCTTCGTCGCTATAGCCTGACCATGGAAGATGTGGCCAATGCCATTGGCACCGGCGCCATTCAGCAAGGTGGCGGGCGCGTCAATGCCGCCAGCGGTGATATTTTATTGCGCCTCAACGAAAGACGCGACTATGCCGATGAATTTAGAAATATTGCCATACGCACCAATGCTGACGGCTCGCGTCTTTTGCTCGAAGATATTGCCACCATCACCGATACCTTTGATGATACTCGTCGCTGGGGCGAATTTAATGGCCAAGATGCCATAGCCATCGAAATCTATAGCCTTGGGCAAGAAGATCCCACTGAGGTGGCCAATGCCGCCATGCGTATTGCTGACCGTTTCAATGCTATTATGCCCGGTAATTTGCAATTGTATGAGCAGAAAAACATGGCTGACATCTATACGCAGCGTAAGGATCTTATGATCCGCAATGCCGTGCAAGGCGTCTTATTGGTATTTTTGTGCCTCGCAATCTTTTTACGCCCCTCGCTGGCTTTTTGGGTGAGCCTTGGCATTCCCGTATCCATTTTGGGAGCCTTTTGGTTCTTCATGCCCTTTAATATAAGCATCAATGTTATTTCACTTTTTGGATTTATTATTACCCTTGGCATTGTAGTAGACGATGCCATTGTGGTGGGAGAAAATGTGAGCGCCTGGCAGGAGCGAGGGGTTCCGCCATTGGAGGCCGCCATTCGCGGCACTAAGGAAGTGGCAGGGCCGGTGACTTTTTCCGTACTTACCAATATGATTTCCTTTATGCCCATGCTCTTTATCCCCGGCACCATGGGCAAGGTGTGGATGGTTATTCCGCTCATTGTTATTGCCGTATTTATTTGTTCCTTGATAGAATCTGTCTATATTTTGCCGGCGCACTTAAGTCACTTGAAAAAAAGAGATAAAAATGCCCCAAAAGCAAGCGGTTCCATACTTACAGCGCCTTTTCGTGCTTTTTCCGCCTGGCAAGAGCGTTTTAGCACACGCTTTATGGACTTTGTGCACAATACCTTTGGCCCCTTTGTTACTAAAGTGCTTGAAAAACGATATATTACCATCGCCATTGGCCTTGCCATCTTGCTCTTTACCTTTGGCTATGTGGCCTCTGGGCGCATGGGCTTTGACCTTATGCCACGGGTAGAGTCAGACTTTGCCTTTGCGCAGGTTACTGTGCCATCCGGTACATCGCGCGCAGAATTGCACCGCGTTAAAGACTCGCTGGTCAAAGCAGGTCAAGATGTGGTGGCAGAAAATGGCGGGGATAAACTCTCCACCGGTATTTATGCCGAAGTAAAAGATACCGTCATCACGGCCTTTGTGCACTTGGTGGATCCTGACGTGCGCCCCATGAGCACCGAAGATGTGACCAATTTATGGCGCGAAAAAACAGGCGTCATCCCCGGCGTTGAAAGTATTGTTTTTCAAGCTGACCGCGGCGGGCCAGGTAGTGGTAGTGGGCTTACTGTGCGTCTGTCGCACCGCGACACGACCATATTAGACAAAGCCGCAGAAGAGCTTGGGCAAACGCTGACCACCTTTAGCGGCGTAGGCGATGTGGATTATGGCACAAGTAAAACTATGCGACAATTTGATGTGCGCTTAACTCCCCTTGCTGAACAGCTAGGCTTTACGGCGCAGTCCGTATCACTACAATTACGCTATGCCTTTGAAGGCGTCACCGCTTTGCGTCAACAACGCGACAATAGCGAAATGACCGTGCGCGTACGCTTACCGCAAGTGGACAGAACCCAAGAATCCACCTTTGAAGAATTGATTTTGCGCTCTCCCAATGGGCAAGAAGTCATGCTGCGCGACATTGTTGTCATTGACGATGGGCGGGCTGATTCAACCATTCGCCATACCAATGGACGGCGCACCGCGTCTGTCACTGCCAATATTAATCCACCCTCGGCCACAGGTGCCATGATGACCGTGGTGGAGCAGGAAGTTATGCCGCAACTTGTAGCCAACTATAGTGGTTTAACGTGGGAATTTGGCGGACGCCAAAGCGATATGCAAGATAGCACCGCAGCCATGTTCTTAGGGCTTATGATGGCGCTCATCGGGATTTATGCCCTACTTGCCATTCCCTTTAAGAGCTATACCCAGCCGCTGATTATCATGCTGTCCATTCCCTTTGGCATTGTGGGCGCTGTGGCCGGTCACTATATTATGGGTTATAGCCTCAGTGTTATTTCCATCTTTGGGGTGGTGGCCCTATCCGGCGTTGTGGTCAATGACTCTCTCGTGCTCATCGACTTTGCCAATATTGCACGGCGCAATGGCGCTACCCCCTTTGAAGCCATTCGACAAGCGGCAATTCAGCGTTTTAGACCCATTTTGCTCACAACGCTGACCACCTTCCTTGGACTTATGCCTATTATTTTTGAAACTTCACGCCAAGCAAAATTCCTCATCCCCGTGGCCTTGTCCCTTGGCTTTGGGATTCTTTTTGCCACCTTTATTTGCCTTATGCTGGTACCGTCTTTTTACCTCATTCTTGATGATGTACATAATTGGTTCAAAAAGCATTTTGGTAAAAAAGACGTTGCGCTCAATGCGCATGGCGAAGAAATTCGAGGATAAAAAATATAAAGGGGAAAAACTCGCAAAAGTTTTTCCCCTTAAAAATGTCAATAATCTACGTTTTCGTTACATCTCATTTATATAGGTTGCAAGGTCACGTATTTCTTTGTCCGTCAGCTTAGTAAATATTTTTTTCTTAAGCTTGAGCGCTGGGGTATTGGGTTCAACCTCCTTAAAGCGCATCATTTTTTTATATAATTCATCCACATCATTGCCGGCAAAATTTGGACTGCGCGAGTGACAATTGGAGCATTTGCCATATAAAACTTCACCGCTATAATAATCCCCTTCTTCTGCCGGCAAATGCCCTGCCATGACAAAAACAAAAATAAGCGGCAAGGAAAACGCCATAAAAATCTTTAAGCCGTTACTCATACTAACTCC
>CAYJHU010000037.1:0-12873 GCA_964369655.1 uncultured Desulfovibrionaceae bacterium
ATACCGAGCAACTCAAGGTACGCATTGAAGCCTTTTTGGAGATGGTAGCGCATCGTAAGGCAGCTTAATGCATTTATATTTATTTTAGTTTGGGAGGCGCTGCCTCCCAAACCCTCCGCCAAAGGGGTTAAACCCCTTTGGAAACCCTTACGCGCCCTTTTCAACAAGTTGAAAAGGGCGGTGTTTTTTTCAATATAAACCAATTTACTAAAAAAATAGACGAATTTTCTGTAAAGAAAATTCGCGTGAAAGTTTTTTGAAAGGGGGTCTGGGGGGAAACTTTTTTTCAAAAAAGTTTTCCCCCAGAAAAATTAAAATTAGAATATCATGATACTGCCTTTAATTTGACTTTTTTGAAAAGCCAAAGCATATTACTTTTTACTGAAGAATTTTTACCTACAATGGGCTTGTGCTATGCAAAATAATACTCCTCACGACAAAGAAAATAATTATCGTTATTATGCCTTTATAAGTTACTCTCGTAGAGATCAGGCATGGGGTGATTGGCTGCAAAAAAAGATTGAAAATTACAAGCTTCCTGCCATATTACGCCATGAAAACTCTAAGCAAGGCAAAGAGCTCCCAAAGTTTGTTCGTCCAATTTTTAAGGATACTACAGACATTACCCCCAAGGGTGGCCTCTCGGTAACCTTGCAACAAGAGCTTGAGCAATCAAAATTCCTCATTCTTATCTGCTCTCCTTCTAGCGCCAGACCCAATGCCGACGGCAAACATTGGGTTAATGATGAAGTATTGGAATTTCAACGCCTTGGACGCGGGGAGAGGATTATCCCATTTATAGTAGAAGGAAATCCCGAAAACCCCGATGAAAATATTCAATGTTATCCACCAGCATTGCGCGATTTGGATGACAAACCCCTTGGTATTAATATTAATGAAGGTGCTAAGTCCTCCCCCGGTTGGCGCAAAATGTTGCGGCGTTTTGGGCTTGATAGCAGAGCTAATAATGCCGTCATAAAAACCTTGGCTGTACTTCTTGGCCTGCAATATGATGACTTAAAGCGTCGACATGATAGGCAAGTAAGGCAAAGGCGCATGTGGCAAGGAGCCGTTGCCTTAGCGTGTATTACGTTTGGGGCTTGGTTTTATGATGCAAATTATCGCTTAAAAACTTATTATTATAGCGATTATGTTGAGCGTTATGGTGTGCCCGAAGGGATTTTTCCTCTGGAGGAAGAGCAAGCTAAGAAAAAGAATGCTCTTTACAAGCTCAGCTATGTGGGCGGGCGATTGATACAATTGGAATATGTAAATTCTTCAGGTATTTTGCTAAACCCTTCCCCTATTTTTAAAGAAAGGCCAAGCAAGGCTGTGTATAGCGATTACGATGAACAGGGCCGACCCAGAAGCGTGCAATATTACAACATTAGGGGCAAAGAAACCCTTTATCAAGCATGGTCACAGGATAGGCGTGCAGTGGATTTTAAGCGCTCTAAAAGGGGCGACAGCATCTCTCCCTTGGCCATGCCCGCAGCAGGCATAGACGCTGCTAATTTAAAAATGAAAACTCATAAAAGTTCCATTATACGCAATAGATTTGAATATGATGCACATGGTTTTGTCAAAAAACAGTATTTTATGGCCTCATCTTGGGAATCTGACATTACTAGCGATGCCGATGGCGTTTATGGTTATATTTTTGAACGGAACACAAACAATGCCGTTGTTAAAAAAATCTTTATGAATAGAGATGGGCAGCCCATGACCTTAAGAAATGGCATGCAAGCTTCCGTTTTTGAATATAATTCAAGAGGCTTGGTGACTGCTGAGTATGCTTTAGATACCCATGGTAAAGTATTTGTAAATAAAAAGAAATTTACAAAATCTGTTTATGCATATGACGAGTTTGGGAATAATGTACTGCGAACTTTTGTTGACGTTGATAATAAGCCCATAGCCTCATTAGATGGATATGCCATAAGACAACACATCTATGATGCACAAGGCAATGTAACAGAATCGCGCTTTTTTGATGAACATAATAAACCCACCTTGCGTCGTGGGCGTTACTTTAAGGTACAGTTTCAGCTAGATGCTCTTGGCAGAATTGTAGAAGAACGCTATCTTGACTCAGAAAATAAACTTGCCACATTGCCTGAAGGTTATTCCGTATTTCGGCGAAAGTTTGATGAGTTTGGCAATGTGAATGAAGAGAGCTTTTTTAATCAAGACTTAAAGCCGGTAGTACAAAAATCAAACTATGCAAGCAGGCGTTACCTTTATGATTCGAATGGTAATCTTCTTGAGACTCGTACCTTTGGGGCAGATGGTAAACTCATAGCGGATTCAGCAAATGTTTCAATTGTAAAAAACGCTTATGATTCTTTTGGCAATAGGATTGATGAAGCCTATTTTGGCGTTGATGGAAAGCCTGTGCTCGATGCAGATTTACAAGCTGCGCGTGTGCGGCAAAAGTTTGATGCCAGAGGTAATCCTATTGAGCAAAAGTTTTTTGATGTAGACGGAAAACCAACGAAAGGCCGGATGGGCTATGTGCTGGGAAGGCGTAAATTTGATAGTAGTGGTAACCTTATCGAAATGGCATATTTTGATGAAAATGGTAATCCAATGCTGAGTAATGCAGGTGTGGCCGGATATGCACAAACTTTTAATGAGCGCGGCTTGATATTGACTCAACGCTATTTTGGATTGGATAAAAAGCCAGTGTTACTGCATGGAGCGCAATACGCAAAATGGAAGCAGGCTTTTGATGAACGCGGAAATTTAATTGAACAACAACTCTTTGGCGTGCAGGGAGAGCCGGTTTTACATAAAGATGGCTATTCACGTGCTGTGTATACTGTTGACCTTTATGGAAATAGATTAGAAACTACGTTTTTAGATGTTGATGGCAAGCCTGTTATGGCAACGCATGGCTATGCTAAAGTGAAAAAGAAATTTGATTATCAGCATAATATCATTGAAGAAGCGTATTTTGGGGTAGATGATAAACCCGTACTTAGGGGTAAAACATACGCAAAAGTAACTCAAAAATTTGATTTGAGGGGCAATAGAATCGAGCAAGCATATTTTGGTTTAGATGGCGAACCTGTGCTTTTGGCCAATTTATTTGCGCGCGTTACGCATAAGTTTGATGCATATAATAATACAATTGAAACGATATATTACGGCACGCAAGGAGAGCGCGTTGTAAATGCTGATGGCTTTTCAAGGCTAGCAAAGGCTTACAGCCGACATGGAAAGTTAGCAAAATTTGCTGTTTATGGTGTTAATGACGAGCCTGTGTTGTATAAGGGCACGCACAAAACGCTTGTAAAATATGATGAGCGTGGCGAGATTTTAGAGGTTTTACGCTATGGCGCTCATGGGGAAATATTATAAAAATTTCTGCAAAGGGCTCGTGGCTTAGTCTTCAGCAAATGAAGTGCTGTTGACAGCGCCTGCGGAATTTGTTCTTTATTGCGAGCGGGGCAGAGTGTTATGCTTAGTGCCTAAAGCATGTCTTTGAATTTAATGTATAGTGAAGGTAATATGCAAAATTATTGGCAAGATGGAGCGAGAAGGTCTGGGGCTGACCCAAGCAGAGAAAATGCACAGTCGCATAATATAGACCTTAGAATTTTACGCGCTTCCATGGTGAGAAACCTTAGAATTTCTGCAGGCATAACTGATGAACGGGTACTACACGCCATGAAAAGCGTCCCGCGCCATGAATTTGTGCAAGAGGCTTTTCGTTTGCAAGCATACGAAGATCGCCCCTTGCCCATTGGCTTTGGGCAGACCATCTCACAGCCTTCCACCGTGGCACTGATGACAGAGCTATTGCGCGTTGAAGAAGGCATGCGTGTGCTTGAAATTGGCACAGGTTCCGGCTATCAAGCTGCCATATTGTCTTTTTTGGGATGTACGGTGTATACGGTGGAGCGTATTCCTGAGCTCTATGCGGCAACGCGCACTCTTTTTGCCAAGAAAATTCCCATGAAAAATATTTATATGAAACGTGATGATGGCACCCTCGGCATGCAGGAAGCGGCGCCCTTTGATCGTATTTTGGTGACGGCGGGCGGTCCCGAAATTCCAAAACCCTTGGTGCGACAATTGGACGAAGGGGGAATAATGCTTATTCCGGTAGGAGAGCAAAAACGCTCGCAGCGGCTTATGCAGGTACGGCGCGAAAAGGGTACTGTACTCGTTAAAGATATGGGCTCAGCAGTCTTTGTAGACTTGGTGGGCAGTCACGGATGGTGAGGTAAATTATGGGTTTAAAAATGTCATCGTGTTCGTCGTGTAAAAGCAATAGCGGAAAGATTCAACCAAGTGTCAATTCGCAAGATGCGCTTATTTCTTCTACTTTGGGCAAAATTCGCCGCAAACTTTTTATTATGAGTGGTAAGGGGGGCGTTGGCAAAAGCTCTGTGACGGTTAATACTGCCGCGGCGCTGGCTGCCCGTGGCTACAAGGTGGGGATTTTGGATGTGGATATTCACGGGCCAAGTGTTCCAAACTTGCTTGGCATGAATGTGGGCATTGAAACCGACGAAAAAGGCACCTTCATGCTCCCTGCAAAATATAATGATAATTTGTGTGTGCTCTCCATGGATTCTTTGTTAAAAGAAAGGGATAGCGCTGTCTTGTGGCGTGGCCCCAAAAAAAATGCGGCCATTCGTCAATTTGTTTCTGACGTGCAGTGGGGTGAGCTGGATTTTCTACTCATTGATTCGCCTCCCGGTACCGGCGATGAGCATATGACCATTTTGCAAACCATACCGGATGCTTTGTGTGTGGTTGTGACAACACCGCAAGAAGTCTCCTTGGCAGACGTGCGTAAGGCGCTGAATTTTTTACAGCATGCCAAGGCAAATGTGCTTGGAGTTGTGGAAAACATGAGTGGTCTTTTCTGTCCGCACTGTCATGAAGCCATTGATTTATTCAAAAAAGGCGGCGGAAAATTACTTGCAGAACGCTATAGCCTGAAGTTTTTAGGAGATATTCCTCTTGATCCGGCAACGGTGGTGGCCGCTGATAAGGGCGTGCCCGTGGTTTATTTAGAGGAAGAATCCACAGCTAAGCGAGGCTTTTTAGCTCTTGCTGACAATATTATAAGTGCGTGTTCTAGCAGTTTAGAGGTTTTAGCTACAAATCACGATTAAGTCTTTAGTATTGTATGATAAAATAAAATACTCATGCTAAAAAGGGCATGGCTAGCTTTTTTATTTATGATGTGTTATTGAACTTTTAGTTCATGTTAACGAAATATTGAGCAATTTTATGACAAAGGGATATCAAAGTTTGTATGCTTAACTTAGCTAATAAAATTACGTTGATTCGCATACTTATGACGCCACTCATCATAGTTTTGCTCTATTTTGAAGGACCGGTGATGTGCATGCTCGCGGCTTTAGCCTTCATCATAGCGTGTTTTACCGATTGGGTGGACGGCTATGTGGCTCGCCGTGAAAATATGGTCACATCGCTGGGGAAATTTTTGGACCCATTAGCCGATAAAGTACTTATTTGTTCAGTGCTTATCATGCTCTCGGGGCTTGGCTGGATTCCCATTTGGCTTTCCATAGTTATGATTTGTCGTGAGCTTGTGGTTACGGGACTTCGCGCCATTGCGAGCGATGAGGGCATTGTGCTTGCTGCGGATAAGTTTGGTAAGGCAAAAACGGTTTTGCAGGGTGTAGCCCTTGTGCCATTGCTTTTGCACTATCCCTTTTTTGGCATGGATTTGCAGCCCATTGGATTGATTTTACTCTACTTATCATTGGTAGTCGCCATTTTTTCGGGCGTCAATTATGTGTGGGGCTTTTTTAAAGAAAGTGCAAAAATGCACGTTTAGGCAATACCATGGCTACTTTTTGGCGCACATGTATTTTAGTTTTGCTTGGCATCGTAAATATCGCTCTTTTTTATCGTATGATATGGGGAGGTAGCGGTGTCTTGGCCTTTAATGAATTGCGTAAAGATTATAGGTCGTTGGAGCTCGAAGTAGCTGCCGTTGATGCACAAAACTTGCAACTAAGCAGAGATATTCGCCTTTTGAAGTCCAATGACGCATATGTAGAAAAAATGGTTAGACAGCGCTTGCACTACGTGCGAGAGAATGAAATTTTATACCTTTTTACAGATAAAGATGACAAGCCTACGCAAGGAGAGAAAAATGCAGGAAAAAATTGATTGGTATCAAGAAGTTGTGGATTTGGAGCCAAGTTCAAAACTGTTTTTTCCTTTGGCAAAAATGGTTGCCGAAAGCGATATTCCAAGGGCTGTGGAAACTTTACAAAGCGGACTTGATAAACATCCTGAATTTATCGAGGCTCGCTTGTTTTTTGTGGAATTATTGCACAAAAACAAGAATACAGAAGATTATGGCACCCGCCTAAAGACGCAACTTGGCATTCTTTCTCCCATGCTTATGCGCTATGCCGGCTTTTGGCAGGCTTGGGGCGATAGCTTTCTGGCTGAAACTGGTGAGCTTGCCAGCAATGACAAAGGTCTTGCCGTTGCCTTTATGGGCGCCATGTTTGAAAATAAAAATATTTCAGTAACGGATATTTTTTCGGCCGGCTTGCAAGCAGTCATGGGCAAGGAATTTAATCCATCAACTGCACCGGTTGCATCCGCTACCCCAGCCCAGATCGATTCCGAATTAAAGTCGGAACTTCCCAAGAAAAGTAATGTTGCCTTAAAAAATGTTCCTCAAGTGGATGCCGCGGCTTTTATGGCCAGCCAAAATACAGATAATGCCGACCTTGAGGGCGATGAATCTGAGGAACAATTTTCCTTGCGTACACGCTCCATGGCAGAGGTTTTGGCAGAGCAGGGTGATTATTCTAGCGCACTAGAAATTTATAATGAGCTGGTGCAAGTTTCTGAAAATGAAGAAGAAAAACAAGATTTAGAGTCAAGAATTGTTACTTTGCGCAATATGTCTGGCGGACATGGTGAGTCCGGCGCGCGTATGGCAGCTAAGGAAACTCCTGCGCCTGTCACGAGTCAAGAGGCTGGCGAAGCAAAGGAAAATAAGGTATCTTCGCCCGGTAAAGAAAGAGTTATTTCTGTACTGGCAACTTTGGCCGATAGGCTTGAAAACCGTGTGCAATCATAGATTGTCAATATATTTTAATATTTAGTAAGTATAAAAATCTATGTTGCTGATAAAAAAATAAAAGAGTATGTGTCTTTGTACGCAGGGAAATGTAAGATGTTTTCCGTGCGCTGTTTTTTATTTTAGAGAGAGGGAAAAGTGTCGATGCAAAGAAAATTTGTTGGACTTTTACTGCTGATTTTTATGGTCGGCGGGCTTGGTTGTAGTTCAAACCAAAGTATAAAAAACGTGTGGAAAGGGACAAAATCCTTTTGGTACAGTACGGTGAATGTTCCTGCCAGTATTGATTATGATGCCACAGGATCCCTCGATGAGTATGAGGAATTGCTGGCTCGCAGTATGGTCGGTATTGATTCGCAACTCATTGCCCTTGAAAAAACTATGAACAATGCCGATAGGCCCCCGACGGAACAATTTGTGCGCGGTCTTTTTGCTCGCTACCCGTGGCTTACCGGTTTTACCGCTGTAAAGGCTGATGGAACCTTAGTGGTGCATGCGCCCGGACCGCCCATCAAGGCTTTGGATTTCCACCCTCTTTTGGAAAAAGATCCAAAGCAAAACAGCCGTGCTGTACGTGGCTTTGTGCAAGATACAGCCATGGGGCCTGAAGTTTTACTCGCAACTCCTTTATATGATGCGCAAACCTTCCTTGGTTTTGTGTCTGTCTACTTTGATATGCGTGCCTTATTGCGCTATTCAGAATCCCCAGATGACCTTATGATTATTGCACCTAATGCCATTTTATGGCCGGGTAAATATAATGTAGCAAGCACTCCCATGGCCGGTATAGCTTGGGATCAGATCTTACTTGAAACGCATAGCGGTACAGTTTCTAATGCTTCCGGTAAGTTCTATTGGACTATTCGCTATCTTGGCAACGTGCCGCTTATTTTTGCTGTGCCTGTGGAAGGATCTTTTGGCAACAATACTCCTTCACGTACCGGACCTACCAGCGATGGCCCATTTGTTGAGCCAAAGCCGCTTAAACAGCCTCCGGCTCCTGAAGTTGTGCCTCCGCCACCGGCGCCGGTTCAACAGCCTGTACGCAGACGTGTGGTGAGAAGAACACCTATGCCTATGCCTATGATGACACCAATTGTGCCTGAACCACGGCCTGAGCCAATGCAAAGACCTTCGCCCTTCCAACATGAAGAGGAGGCTCAAGCAGAAGAAAAGAGCACAACGCCTGTAACACCAGAGGAAAAACCAGAAGCGTCTACCCCTGAAGAAAAGGCAACTGAAGCCACTGCTCCAGAGGAAAAGTCTGCTCCAGAGAAAACGACCACACCTGAAGAAAAACCTGCTGGTGAAGATACAGAAAAACCCGCTGACTCTGATGCTTCGCCATCAAGTGACAGACCAAGTCCCTTTGGACCATAAAAAAGATGGATTTGTAAGTTGATAATGTACGATTAATTATAACAAGGGCAAGGCTTTAGGTCTTGCCCTTTATTTAAGAAAGCCGAGGATATATGCCAGAAATTACCGTCACCGAACATGTTTTGTTGCACCAAAAGCGTAGCCCTAATGCCACAGGCCAATTCACTGCGCTTATGTATGATTTAATTTTATCAGGCAAGATTATTTCTCGCCGTGTGGCTCAAGCCGGACTTTTAGATATTCTTGGCGGTACTGGACAAATAAATGTCCAAGGCGAACATGTTCAAAAGCTGGACCAAATTGCCAATGATGTTTTGATTTATCGCATGCAGCGCTGTGGCACTATCTGCGCTATGAGTTCTGAGGAAGTGGAAGACTTAATTGGCATCCCCGAAGAGTTCCCCACCGGCGACTATATCCTTATCTTCGATCCCTTGGATGGCTCAAGCAATATTGATGTAAACGTCAATGTTGGCACAATTTTTTCTATTTTACGTCGTCCCGCAGGCAATACAGGCCCTGCAACGCTTGAAGAAGTATTGCAGGCCGGCACACAGCAGGTGGCGGCAGGTTATATTCTTTATGGCCCTTCCACCATGCTTGTTTTTTCTACAGGGCAGGGCGTGCATGGCTTTACACTCGACCCTGGTGTGGGAGAGTTTTTGCTTTCACATCCCAATATTACTATGCCTAAGCGCGGTAAAATTTATTCAGTAAATGAAGCCTATACCAATAAATGGGAAGACGCCGCCAAAAAAAGCGTTAATTGGTTCAAAGACTTTAATGCGGGCCATAATACTCACTATACCGCGCGTTATGTGGGTTCATTAGTGGCGGATTTTCACCGCACTTTGTTGCAAGGCGGTATCTATATGTATCCAAGCGATGCCAATAAGCCTGATGGTAAGCTTCGTCTTATGTGCGAGGCAGCTCCGCTAGCCTTTCTTGCTGAACAAGCCGGCGGTAAGGCCACCAATGGCAAAGATCGTATTCTTGATATTGTGCCAAAGTCTTTGCATGCGCGTACGCCATTGTTTATCGGTTCTGCCGCAGAGGTGGATGATGTGCTTGGTTTTTATAATGAACAGCAAGCAAAAGCATAGGCATTGAGTTATTTGTGATTTGCCTTGGTATTGAAAGCTCTTGCGATGAAACAGCCCTTGCCCTTGTAAAAAATGGCGAGGTGCTGGCTTCTGTTTTGGCAACGCAGATGGAAGTGCATGCCCTCTTCGGTGGGGTAGTGCCAGAGCTTGCCTCGCGCGAGCATCATCGCTTTATGGGGCCTTTGTTTGATGCTTTACTTAAAAAAGCACAAATAAGCGCAAATGATATTGATGTTATTGCGGTTTCTCGCGGCCCGGGTTTACTTGGGGCATTGCTTGTGGGCGTTTCCTTTGCAAAGGGGCTTGCCTTTGCTTTGCAAAAACCTGTGCTTGGTATAAATCATTTGCATGCGCATCTGCTAGCTACCGGCCTTGAGCATCAGTTGGAATTTCCTGCTCTTGGATTACTCGTATCCGGCGGGCATACACATCTTTATAAAATACAAGATGTTGATAAATTTGAAGTTCTTGGGCGCACACTTGATGATGCGGCCGGCGAGGCTTTTGATAAGGTGGGTAAGGTGCTTGGCCTTGAGTATCCGGCAGGGCGCATCTTTGATGTTTTAAGCCAAGAAGGTAAAAAGCATCAAGCTCATACTACCGCCCCTGTTG
Source organism: uncultured Desulfovibrionaceae bacterium (assembly GCA_964369655.1). Classification (GTDB taxonomy): domain Bacteria; phylum Desulfobacterota; class Desulfovibrionia; order Desulfovibrionales; family Desulfovibrionaceae; genus CAYJAD01. The sequence goes on from CAYJHU010000037.1 coordinate 10,189, forward strand.
GGAGTAAGGGCAAGAAAAAGTCTGCGGATAGCTTTCCGCGCCCCTATCTTGATAATGACAATTTGGACTTTAGTTTTAGCGGCTTAAAAACAGCTGCAAGCCAATATATTGCAAAACACCCTGAAGTTTTGCAAGGGCCAAAGGACACTTCGTCTCAGGCTTTATGTTTGTTATGTGCTGAGTTTACGGCGGCGGTTGTAGAAACATTATGCGTAAAGAGCGAACGCGCCCTGCTTAAGCACCCAGAGATACAAAGTATTGTTATGGCTGGGGGCGTGGCTGCCAATAGCCATTTGCGCAGCGCCATGCAGGGGCTTGCCACAAAGCATGGAAAAACGCTCATGGTACCCTCGGTGGACTTGTGTACGGATAATGCCATTATGGTGGCCTATACCGGCTGGCTTTATGGGCAAAAAGGATTGCATCATAATTTAGATTTTGAAGCAATTCCACGCGGACAGCTTATCCCTGAGGATTATAAAATTTGATTGAGGAATATACAGGTTGCTAAAGCAATTTGTTACTTGACAGTGCGAGTATAGAAAATTACAATCTTGCATTGTTCAGGCTTTCTTTTTAAGATTTTCTGGAACATTCAAATAAGGAGTCTTGTATGGCTACGCAGATTACAGATGCAACTTTTAATGAAAGTGTATTAAAATCAGATATACCCGTTCTTCTTGATTTTTGGGCACCTTGGTGCGGCCCATGCCGTGCTGTTGGCCCTATTGTGGATGAACTGGCTACAGAATATGAAGGCAAAGTTTTTGTTGCTAAGATGAATGTGGATGAAAACCCTGAAACACCCGGTAAATTTGGCATTCGTGCAATTCCTACTTTGATTATCTTCAAAAATGGCGAAGTAGTAGAACAAGTTACCGGCGCTGTAACCAAGGACGTTCTTAAAGAAAAGCTTGACCAAAAGGCTCTTGCATAGCATGTATGACGCTGTAGTGATAGGCAGTGGTCCTGCCGGAATTACGGCGGCCATGTATCTCTTGCGTTCCGGTTGTTCAGTGGCCTTGGTAGAAAAGCTGACCTCTGGCGGTCAGGTTTTACAAACAGAATCCATAGAAAATTATCCCGGCTTTCCCAAGGGAATTAAGGGATATGAACTTGCCGATGCCTTTACTGCACACCTTGAAGGTTTGCAGTTTGATCGCTTTCAAGGCAATGTTAATTTTATGGAATTATCGAAAGATGGATCCGGTTTACATAAGGTCTTGGTGGATAGTGCGTGGCTAAGTGCGCGTGCTGTCATTGTGTGTTCCGGTGCAACGCACAGTCATCTTGGCATTGCGCGTGAGCTTGAGCTCAGCGGGCATGGGGTTTCATATTGCGCCATTTGCGACGGAAGCTTCTTTCGTGGACAAAATGTTGCTGTTGTTGGCGGCGGAAATACTGCTCTTGAGGAGGCTTTGTATCTTGCAAAGCTAGCCAAGAAAGTAACTCTCATCCATAGAAGAGAGACTTTTCGCGGAGCAAAAATATATTTAGATCGGCTTGAAGCCGCAGAAAATGTTGAAATTGTGCGTAATTGTGTGGTTAAGACCATCCATGGTGAGAAAGAACTCACCGGCCTTACCCTGCAAAACGTACTGAATGGTCAAGAAAGGGAGCTTTCGGTGGAGGGCTTCTTTGTATTTGTTGGTATTAAGCCAAGTGTTGATTTTGTTCCCGATATGGTGAAAAAAGATGAACGGGGCTTTATAGTTACAGATACGGAAATGCGTACAAATGTGCCGGGGCTTTTTGCCGCCGGTGATATTCGTTCTAAACTTTGTAGGCAAGTGAGTACCGCTGTGGGCGATGGCGCAACAGCTGCTCAGGCCGCTTTTCTCTATGTGGAAGAAAATAATGCATAAAAAATCCTTGCGTGCGCTAATGGCGCTAATGGCTGTGGTATGTCTTTCTGGTTGCGGACTTATTGACCATTTTTATTTACCGCCTCCGGAAGATACGGCTCAAGAGCTCTTTGAAACGGCCAACGACTTTATGGCCGAAAAAGATTATGTTGCCGCTGCTGAGCGCTACAATAAATTGCGCGACTCATATCCTTTTAGTCCTTACACTATTCAGGCTGAGCTTTCTCTTGGTGATGCATACTTCCTTGATGAAGAATATGCAGAGGCTGTTGAAGCCTATAAGGACTTTGAATCATTGCATCCTAGCCATGAGCAAATACCTTATGTGCTCTATCAAATTGGTGCTGCGCGCCTAAAGGGCTTTGTGTCCATTGATAGACCAACTACTGACTTGAAAGAAGGCTATGAATACTTCCAGCGTCTTGTACAGGCTTATCCCGGCACCACCTATGCCGAAAAAGCCCCAGATCACATGAAGGCCATTCGCAAGCTTATGGCTGAACATGAGCTGTATGTGGGGGATGTTTTCTTCAATATGGGTAAATATGGCCCCGCATGGCGTAGATATACCTATGTTGTTGATAACTTCCAAGATGTGCCTGAGGCAGCTGCCCATGCACAAAAGAAAAGCTTGGCCGCTTACCATGATTATAATGACGAAAAAGGGCAAAGCACTCGTGAAGCACGCGAAGGCTCTTGGAAAGAATGGTTTGATTGGTTATAAGATATAAATAAAAATACTAAAAACCCCACATGGCTCTAAGCTGTGTGGGGTTTATTTGTTTAAATGATTTATAATTGGGGGGCGCTGCCCCTCCAC
>CAYJHU010000038.1:0-3872 GCA_964369655.1 uncultured Desulfovibrionaceae bacterium
TTTCTAAAATTTTACTTGCAAAGTTATATTTGAAAATAATTGTGCAGAGGTCTCCTTTTGATAATTATTTTCAAAATAAAATGATCTGTAAATTAATTATACCCAGCATAAATTTATTAAATAATAATTAAGTACTGCATTTTTTAATGAAAAAAATTTGTGAAAAATATTGCTTTTTCTACATAAAATAGTTACTAGTCGAGCTAAGGTTTTTGGGAGATAGTATTTTGAAGATTTTATACAAGATTTTAGTGCCGGTATTGCTGGCAACTGCATTGGGTTTATTTGTTTCCACCATGTACACATATCAAATGAGTATGGAAACATTAAAAGAAACAAACACTTCACGCCAAAAAATGGCCATTGCCAACGCTTTGGTGGAATTGAAAGCAGGTTTAGACTTTAATATTCTTAATGCTATATCACTTGCCCAAACCGGTATTTTACAGCCCTATCTATCTGATAATCCACAAAAACGTGCTGCATATGCTGCTGATGCCAATAGTCGTATCGTAAATATGACAAATACATACTTTTACGTCATGATTGGTATTATTGACACTCAAGGAGAAATCCTTGATCATACACGCCGTGAATTTATTGGAAAAAGCTTTAAGGATGAGCCCTTTTTTCAGGAAGCTATGCGCGGTAAGGTAGCCATTGGTACTCCCTATAAATTCGAAAATATGGTGGTCTATGCTGTTGCTTCACCTGTCTATGATGTTGAAGACCCCCAAAAAATTATCGGTGTAGTATTTAACGTTTCTAAGCTTACAGACACCATGAGCGAAAGAATGCACCTTGGTGATGACGGTTACTTATATGTGGTAGACAAAAAGGGTACTGTTTTTATACACAAAGACACTACACGTGTTTTGACGAAATCACTGACGTCTTATGACTGGGGGCGTAAAATACTTGAAACCGGTACGGGCAATATGACCTTTGTGGATGATGGGAGTGAAAAACTCGCCTATTATGACACATTACCGGAAGCAGGCTGGACTGCTGTAGCCCTTATTGATATGGCAGAACTTGCCGCTCCCGGCCTTGCGGTACGTAATAATGCCGCCATTATTGCTATTGTCATTCTCTTAGTACTTACTTTTATTATTTATTTTTATGTGAAAAATATCGTGGATGCTTTGCTTCGGGCTGTTACCTATGCAGAACAAGTTTCCAAGGGTGTTTTGGATAAAGATTTGAATCTTGGTTTAACACAACAAAACTTTTTTGTTCGCAGTGCAAGATTTGTAGGAAATACTTTTAGACATCTTTCTGGAAAAAAAGAGAAAGAAGGGCATTTTGATAAAATCCACACTTTAAGCCAATTATCGCGTAATGATGAGCTGGGGGTTTTATATAAAGCTTTGCAAGACATGGTTGATGCCATGCGCGCCATGGTTCAAAAAGCTGATGACTCAAATCGCATGAAGAGTAATTTTCTTGCTAATATGAGCCATGAAATTCGCACCCCACTTAATGCCGTCATTGGGCTTGCGCACGTATGCCTTGAAAATAAAGACGATGAAGAGAAAAAGCGAGATTATATTAAGAAAATTCAGATGGCAGGCAAGAGCTTGCTAGGAATTATCAATAACGTACTCGATACTTCAAAAATTGAAGCAGGCATGTTTGAGCTTGAATCTATTCCATTTTCTTTACAGGAAGTTGGCGACAATGTGCTCACCATTTATAATGACGGAGCAAAAAATAAAAATTTAAAGCTTAGCTTTGACTATGATAAACGCTTAGATACTTATTTTATTGGTGATCCGGTGCGCATTGGACAAGTGCTGAATAACCTTGTGGGAAATGCCATAAAGTTTACTGAACAAGGTGAAGTGCGTATTTCTTGTAAGCGCTGCGAGCAGACCGTAGACGCTGCAAATGAAAGCACCTTAAAGCCTCAAGGGGCGGTGCCTATTTGCTTTGAAGTAAGCGATACGGGCATTGGCTTTTCCAAAGAACAAGAAAAATCGCTCTTTAAGCCTTTTTCTCAAGCGGACAACTCCATTACGCGTCGCTTTGGCGGTACAGGGCTTGGACTCATGATTAGCAAGCAAATTGTGGAGCTTATGCATGGGAATATGACCGTAAAAAGTGAAGTTGGCGTTGGTACAACCTTTACTTTTGTTGTGTATATCGTGCCTGATGAAAAAACCACACAGGTCTATACTCAAGAAGTGGAAAATCAAGGCACAGTATGCCTAAAAGGTAAGAAAATTCTTGTAGTTGAAGATAATATGATCAATCAATTGCTTATGGAAGAGCTCCTCAAAAGCACAGAAGCTGATATTTTCATTGCTGAAAATGGTCAAATTGCTGTGGATATGGTTGCTGAAAGTTCCTTTGATCTTATTCTTATGGATATGCAAATGCCTGTAATGGATGGAATACAAGCTACTGGTATTATAAGACAAAAATTAACATCGGATGAATTGCCCATCATTGCGGTCACAGCCAATGCCATGAAAGAAGATAAGGAAAAAGGCATTGAGTTGGGGCTTAATGATTATCTTACAAAACCCATTGAACCTCGTAGCTTAATGATGACCTTAAGGCATTGGATTGGAGATTAGGATTATATGACAACCGCTCAAGATACATTACTTTGTTGTGATATTACGGTGGAAGAAGATGCCGTGGAAATTTTATGGGGTTTACTAGCCCTGTATATTTCCTTTGGTTGGGAAGAAGAAAGTTTAAATACAGGTCAAACTCGCTTTCGCTTTTATTGTGAAAGTGAAAGTTTTGTTCGTGATTTTACGCAAGCGGTGCAAGCATCTGTTCCTATGGCAAATATCGAAACCACGCGCGTACCACAAGAAGATTGGACGCGTGCCTGGCGAGAATATTTTACCCCCATTGCTTGTGGCAAGCACTTTATGGTTTTACCGCCATGGCTTGAGCAGAGCACCCCACTTGAGGGACGAAAAGGTATTATTATTGAGCCTAAGTCAGCTTTTGGCACGGGACATCATAGCACCACAGCCCTTTGCTTAAAAGCTCTTTCTGAGCTTTGGGATGCAGGGCGCATTAAAGAAGATATGGAATTTTTAGATCTTGGCACCGGCTCCGGCATACTAGCCATTGGGCTTTGCCAGCTTGGATTGTACGGCGTCGGAACAGATATTGATCCTTTAGCCGTAGAAAATGCCTTTGAAAATAAAGAACTCAATTCCATTGTTTCCTACGATAAAACCCAAAAGAAAGGTTTAGAGCTTCTCCTTGGTTCGGTGGAAGTTCTTAGCGGGCGCACCTTTGATGTGGTGATTGCAAATATTCTTGCTAGACCACTCAAAGAACTTGCAAAAGAGATAGTTGCCCTACGTAAAGATGGCGCGTGTCTTATTCTTTCCGGCTTGCTCATCGTGCAAGCGCAAGATGTACAAGATAGCTATACAGAGCAGGGACTACCAGCACCACGCATGCTTACTGATGGTGAGTGGGCTGCTTTAGTGTGGGAGTGATTTTTTTTGGGGAAAACTTTTTTGGAAAAAAGTTTTCCCCAAACCCCTTTCAAAAAACTTTATCGCCTCAAATATCACTTTGTGATATTTGAGGTTTTTCTTTCTAGATAAAAAAGTACCATATACAAAAAAACACTATTTTCAACATGTTGAAAATAGTGCACTAGGGTTTCCAAAGGGGATTATCCCCCGCTTTTTCGTAGAGGGGGGGGGAGGGGCAGCGCCCCTCCATATATTTTTAACTACCGCATTTGCAGACTTTTTGGGCTTTTGAGGGGAATATTTTTTGGCAGTTGCGAGTGCGAAGCTCAAGTATGATGTGCTTTTCATACTCAAATGCGAGTTCTACATCTGCTCCCCATTCTTCACGCAATACCCTTTCGAGTTCTTGTGTTTCTG
>CAYJHU010000038.1:3972-12857 GCA_964369655.1 uncultured Desulfovibrionaceae bacterium
TCTACATCTGCTCCCCATTCTTCACGCAATACCCTTTCGAGTTCTTGTGTTTCTGCCCAAATATCTAAAAGTTCATCGTTAGAAAGTGACTTTAATCGTAATGCAAATGGAATGTCTTCCGTAAATACTGTTCTTGTCGCCATAAAAAACCTCAAGGCCTGTGTGGGTATATGCCTCCGTCAGCAAACACCTGTTCCGTTTTTTCTAAATAAATATCAAGTAAACAATCTTGTCCAAGCACTGCTAGCACAAGAGACAATGGCGAAAGATAACTTTGTTGCCAATCCGCTGTAAAATATATCCTAGCATTTTCAGTATCTACGTGTGACGATGTCACAAGTGCCCGCAAATCTGTGGTGCGTGGACCTTTCTTTGTCTCACGAGTCCACGGTAAGGTACATTTTTCTAAGAAACTGTGCCATGTTTGAAAGAAGTTGTCCATGTTTTTTTGGCTTCCTTTATAAAAAAGACAAAAATTTTCTTGTATGGCTTGCGCTGTTCGTCCGGCTTTGTTGGTGGCAACAACCTGTAATACTTCCATCCCTTGTGGTAAGTGCTCAGAAAGACGTTTGCCTACTTCGAGGGCAGAAATATTTTGACGCAAAGTTACGGCAAACCATTCTGCGGTGCTCCCAACCCCCACGGGTAAGGCTCTGCCAAAAGATATAAGCGGAAGTGGATGAAATCCTTGAGAAAAAGTCATAGGCAGGTTAGCTCTTCGTAAGCAACGTTCTAAAATAGCTTGCAATTCTAACTGACTTAAAAATGCAGAGAGACCTTTGCGACTGTGCCAAATTCTGTATTCCACGGCCTTTACTTTTAGCTCGGGCGCGATGGCTGGCGGGGCAGCTTTTACTCTTGGGGGCAGAATAAGCCTTCCGTTTTCATCAAGTTTTACTTGATGTGCTTCTTGGTCGCGTTGCGGAAAGTTTAATATATTAGATATTTGTTTTGCGCTTTTGTCCGAATTTAGGCGTGAGCTTTGCCCCTTGGTATCGCATACGCCGCAGGCAAGGCATTTGTCATAACGACAGTCTGGGCTGACTTTTTCAGCAAGGGCGCGCTCTCGTTCTTGCCGTAAAAAGCGAGGGCTTACGCCACATTCCAAGTGATCCCACACAAGCGGCGCATCCATGGAACGCTCACCAATATAACTATCAACGCTGAGGCCATATTCTTCCATGGCTTCAAGCCATGGGGTCAAGCTAAATCCTTCCACCCAGGAGGAGAAAATACCGTCCTGTCTGTAGACTTTTTCCACCACGTCAGCCATTTTTCGGTCGGCGCGTGAAAGTATACCTTCAAGATGGCTCATGCTTGGCTCATGCCAGCGCATTTTAAGGCATTTATGCATTTTGAATGCTTCGCGTAAATATTGGATGCGGTTATTGATTTCTTCCATGGAAATTTGTGCTTCCCATTGGAATGGCGTGAAAGGCTTTGGTACAAAGGGAGAGATGGCGGCGGTAACTTGCAAGCGAGGCGAGCCGGCTACATCGCGTACTTTTTGACAGAGCTCCACAATGGCATCAAGGTCAGCATAGCTTTCGGTGGGTAGGCCAATCATAAAGTAAAGCTTTACCTGTTGCCATCCGTGTTGCATAAGCTTTTGAATATGTAGGAGAATGTCTTCTTCGCTAATGCCTTTATTAATGACATCGCGCAGGCGTTGACTGCCAGCTTCCGGAGCAAGGGTCGCACCGGTACGACGAATGCCGGCCATGCGCTGCATAATAGCATCATCGATGGAACCTACTCTGAGTGAGGGGAGTGAGACAGAAATTTGTTCTTCGGTACAGCGATCTACAGTGCTCATGAAAAGAGTTTTTAGGGCAGAAAAGTCTCCGGTACTTAAGGATAAATATGAAATTTCATCAAAGCCGGTGTTGCTCAAGCATTCATTAAGAATATTTTCAATATTCGGCAAGGAGCGTTCGCGCACTGGTCTGTAAACCATACCCGCATGGCAAAAACGACAGCCGCGCGTGCAGCCTCTGGCAATTTCAAGGGAAAGCCTATTATGCACTGCGCCAATGGGCACAGCTTGGCGAGATGGGTAGGGTGTTTTTTCTAAGTCTGTGACAATACGGCGTTTGACTTGCGTATAATCATTGAAAAGCGGTTGCAGGCTTCCGTCTTCTTTTTCTTCAAAAAGACTAGGAACATAAACGCCCTCAATGTGGCGAGCTGCTTCCAAAAATTGAGTGCGTGTCATATTTTGGGCGTGTGCTTCTACCAATAAATGTCCAATATCAACAATAGCTTCTTCACCCTCGCCAAGTACCATTAAGTCCATAAATGGTGCTAAAGGCTCAGCGCTGAGCGTGGCTCCTCCGCCGGCAATGATAATGGGGTAAGCCTTTAAGTCATCTCCCCTATCTTTACTGCGCAAAGGAATATGTCCAAGATCTAACATATAGAGAATATTCGTATAAGCTAGCTCGTGCGTAAGAGAAAAGCCAATGGCATGCATTTGTGCAAGGGGGGTATCGGACTCAAGGGTGCAGAGAGGGATGGAATTTTTTTGCAAAATATCTCTGGTTTCGCGGCACGGGGCCATGACTCGCTCTGCCCACCAGCTTTCGTGCTCATTAAGAATAGCATAGAGAATTTTTTGCCCAAGGTAGGACATACCCACTTCATAAGTGTCTGGGAAGGCTAAGGCAAAACGTAAGTTGCAGCTGCTCGCATCTTTATGAACAGCTCCTTCTTCGATACCTAAATAGCGACTGGGTCTTGGCAATATTGGCAAAAATTCACGCATGCTTAATCCTTTATAAAGAAATGGGAAAGCGCCCAATAAGCACTTTCCCACATAATATTTTTAATGAAAATCTGTTAGTTTTTGCTTTGATTGCCAAATTGCAATGAACCGATGGAACCAGATTTTTCGATGTTTTCTGCTATTTCAGTGTATTTAGCTTTGAGTTCTTGTGCAGTTTCTGCATAGCGATAGAGAATGTTTTTTCCTTCAATGGCGCCGCCAAGAGTGTTTTCAAAGGGAACACCGTAAGGAACGAAAAGCAATTGCATTCCGCCTTCCTTGGTGTTAGCTCTTTGCACAGAGCATGCAGCGCTCACTGTGTCTGTGTCAGAGTCATAATTTCCAATAATAATCTCGCCGGTAACCAATTTGAATAAACGAATATCTGATGCCATGAGTGTTCTCCTTAAAATATGTCATAAAAGTCTGTTAAGAAAGGCAAGGCCCACACTTTCAGGCGATATTAATATCGCTTGTGTGCATTGCTATTTTTTGTAACAGGCTTTGTTTTCAATGGACTGATAGCTAAGTAGACATATGAGGCTTTACTGTCAAGATAAAAATGCAAATGTACAGTTGTTATTTGCTCTGTGAGTTTTTGCTTTACCTTGACAGACAGCGGAAAAAGTGCAATTCGTCTTGTACATAAAAGCAAAAGAATAGGCCATTTTTTGAGGAGATTTTATGGGGCGATGTACGAACAACTTCTGCAGTTTGCAGGAGAAATTAGGATATACTTTTAAGGATATAGAGTATTTAAGAATTGCATTGACACATAGTTCTTTTGCCAATGAGCATAAGAAAAATACTGAACATAATGAGCGACAAGAATTTTTGGGTGATGCTGTGCTTGAACTATGCGTTTCTTGGGAGCTTTTTAGTCGCTTTTCAGATGTGCGCGAAGGAGACCTAACGCGTATGCGTTCGTCCTTGGTTTCTGCCAGCAGTCTTGCAAATATAGCCCGAGAGCTGAATATTGATACTTATATCTACCTTGGACGCGGCGAAGAAAATCAAGGCGGACGTCAAAGGGATACAGTGCTCAGTGATGCACTCGAGGCCGTACTCGGGGCAATTTTTCAAGACGGTGGCTATGCTGCCAGCTTTGATGTTGTTAAACGTATTTTTGCCACGCACTTTCCTTGTGAGGTGCAGCAACACCTTCGTAAAGATTATAAAACACAGTTACAAGAAACCATGCTACGCCTGCACAAAGACCGTCCCGTCTATGTGCTAGAAAAAAGTTCAGGCCCAGAGCACGCTAAAGTCTATGAGGTGCGCCTTGCCTTGCCCGATGGGCGAATTTTTATGGCTACCGGTCAAAGTCTAAAACGCGCAGAACAAGAAGCCGCTCGTTTGGCTTTGTGTGAATGCTCCTAATGCTTTAAACTTTTTAGTAGCTAAGTCATATAGGCGCATGTAGCCCCAAAGACAATGTTTGCTTATAAGCTGGTATATACCGCGCTTTATAATGCGAGCATTGTTTTTTTGTACTAAGAAAGAGTAAGGACGTTTCCTTATGCTCTTAACAAATCTCTCCCACTGCCAGTGGCTGTGAACCCTGTGACCTAGACCTTTTTCAGACCGGCCTGGAGTCCGTCTAACTCCAGGCCTCCCGTCTTTGGTCTGCCACAGCCTATATATAAGATGACTTATTAACCACCAATGAGTTGTTGGGCCATCTTTGGCAGTGAGTTAGCTTGCGACAGCATGGCTACCGCAGTCTGGGTGAGGATTTGGTTGCGCACAAATTCTGTCATTTCTGTGGCAACGTCCACATCCGAGATTCGTGATTCGGCGGCTTGCAGGTTTTCCGCCTGAATGTTCAAGTTGCTAATGGTTGCTTCTAAACGGTTTTGGATAGCACCAAGGTGAGCACGGATTTTATCCTTTGAAATAATAGCCTCTGTGAGTGCTACCAGTGCGGCCTGTGCTTGTGACTGTGTGGAGACAGTGTAGCCCATGCTGTGTTCTGGGTCTAAGCTACTTTGGTTACCAACACCGAGGGCAGAGGCTGTAGAATCCCCAATCCTGATGTAATAGTAGTCTTCTGCACTGTCGTTGGCAGTACCAAAGTGAACTTTGAGTGCTCCAGTTGCTTTGAGCAATTCACCGTTGTGGTCTCCGGATAATGAACCGTCGAGCAGTTTAATACCGTTAAAATCGGTGGCGTTAGCGATACGGGTGATTTCCGAAGCGAGTGATTGATATTCTGATTCAATCATAAGACGCTGGGTAGAATCATAAGTACCCGTTGCTGCCTGTGTGGCCAGCTCTTTCATACGAATGAGCTGTTCGTCAATGGTTTGCAAAGCGCCGTCAGCGGTTTGGATCATTGAGATGGCGTCGTTAGCATTGCGTGCGCCTTGGTTAAGGCTGGCAATGTCAGCACGTTGCAATTCGCGGATTGCAAGGCCAGCTGCATCATCGGCTGCGGAGTTAATGCGAAGGCCGGACGAGAGCCTTTCAGTTGATTGAGCAAGATTTCCGTAATGGATGTTCAAATTTCTTGCGACGTTATCTGCCATTAGGTTGTTATTTATGACCAAAGACATAATCTACCTCCTTGAGGGTTTTAGCTGTACTTTCCTCTTAGCAAGTGGTGTGCCAAGATTATTTTTATTATTAATTATAAATTGTTATATAATAAAAATGAGCACTAGGAAAAAACTTTAGGGTTAAATTAATAATTTTTTGACACCACAAAGGGAAGACTTTTCCTATTTTTGTAAGTGATATTTTACCTGCATATTAGTGATGAAACATTAAAACTTTTATTTAAGAATCAGTGTTTTATCATAAGTTTGCTTTTTTGTTGTGAGGAATGGCTTGCGTTTTTTTCAAAAATCCTTAGTCTTGGGCCATGTTTGCATGTCTGTGAAACCACGATTTTCATAATGGTTTCTTTAGCTCTGTAACGTCTCATACTTTGAGGCCAATGGTATTGGTAATTAATCTTGAAGAGCAAGACAGCGCAAACCCATCATCAGCAGGTGGCATATTGCTGGGAAATTTCATCCTAAAGGATATATATGGCTGTTCAGCATACAACAGATAATGATACTACTGAAAAGGCAAAGGCTCCTAAAAAAACAAGCCCCAGAAAAGCACGAACCCCTAAAAATACATCAAAAACCAGTGCAGATAGTACTGAAAAAAATGTACAAATTGAAGCAAACGCACCTGCTTTTGATGAGCAAAAAACTCCAGCTCCCAAAAGGGCTGTGCCAAGAAAAAGAAGTGTTAAAAAAACAACACAAGAAAAATCCTTGGATGCGCCTGCTGATGAAATGCAGCTAAAAGCCGCACCAGCCAAAGTTGAGGCAGAACCTGCCAAAAAAGTGACGCCTCGAAAAACGCGTGCTAAAAGTCAAAAAACAGAGACTAGTCAAGAAACTCCTGAAGTCGTCAGCGAAATTCAAGAAAAGAAAGTAGCGCCCAAAAGACCTGCGGCCGTTCGTGGTAGACCCAGAAAGAAAGCAGAGCCTGTTTTGGCTAGTAGTGAGTCTCCAGCTTTGCCAGAGGTGCAAGAACAAAGTGATCTAAGTACTAAAACAGAAAGTCCGCTTGTTACTGTTACGGAAAAAAGAAAACCGCGCCCACGTACTTCTAAGCCTAAAGCACCAAAAGATAAAGAAAATTTGCTGCAAGAAGCAAGTTCTGCTGAAGCAGAACCAATTACTCCTACCGAAAGTGCAAGCCAAGAGGCCTCTCAAACGCCCACTGCAGCCGAGGAAGTTAGCACCCCAAGCAGAAGAGGGCGTCGTGGCGGTCGCGGTAAACGCGGTAAAAAGCGTTCCAATTTACTGCAGGGAGCGGCAGAGCAAGATACAAAAGATAAAGCTGAAAGTCCTAAAAAAAGTGTTGGAACCTCGCTTGATACAGGAAAACCCGGCATTGCACGCTCCGCAGCCAGCAAAAAAACAGAAAGTGCACAGCGCAAGATGTTTATTAGTATGGTACAGGGCGAGCAGGTGGAAGTTGCTCTGGTAGAAAATGGTATTATCCATGAGTATTATCTAGAAATGCTCCATCAAATGAAAACCAAGGGCAATATTTATAAAGGTGTGGTCAATAATATTGATACAAATTTACAGGCGGCCTTTGTAAACTATGGCACCAATAAAAACGGATTTTTGCAAATAGATGAAATCCATCCCGAATATTATCAATCCCATCATGAAAGCGTAAAGGGGAAAAAATTTCCGCCTATCCAAAAAATTATTAAGCCGGGGCAGGAAATTTTAGTACAGGTTGTTAAGGAACCTACCGGAAATAAAGGTGCTTTTCTTACAACATGGCTGTCGCTGGCTGGGCGCTTTTTGGTGCTTACTCCAGGCCAAGAACAAATTGGCGTTTCACGTAAAGTGGACAATGATGAAGAACGCGTGCGCTTGCGTGAGATGATGACGGGCATTGAGCCAGGGCAGGGCCTTGGTGTCATTGTGCGTACGGTAAGCGCCGGAACTTCCAAAACCACGCTGAAAAGTGATTTGCAATACCTTAAGCGCGTTTGGAAAGAAATTCGCAAGCGCGGCGTCAATGAAGGTGCCCCTGCCTTGCTTCATCGCGAAACCAGCCTCGCTCAAAGGGCCATACGCGACTATTTAACCGATGATGTGACTGAAGTGTGGGTTGATAACACAGAAGTTGCTGAAAGCTTGCGTGAGACGGTTTCTTTACTTTTTCCGCGTAAAAAAGAGCTTATTCGAATCCATGCTGACGTGCGCCAGACCCTTTGGGAGCGCTTTAATATGCATCGGCAGCTTGAACAAATTTATGCGCGCGAAGTGCTTTTGCCTTCCGGTGGGCGTCTTGTTTTTGACCAGACCGAAGCGCTTATGGCCATTGATATTAACTCAGGAAAAATTTCCGGTAAGGGAAATTTTGAGTCCATGGCCCTAAAAACGAATATTGAAGCGGCTGAAACCATTGCTCGTCATTTAAAGTTGCGAGATATTGGCGGACAGGTCGTTATCGATTTTATTGAAATGCGCGATCGTAGCCATGTGCGTGAGGTGGAAAAAACCTTACGCAATGCCATGAAAAGCGACAGGGCGCGCCATGATGTGGCACGTATGTCCTCCTTTGGATTGCTTGAAATTGTGCGCCAACGTACCGGATCTTCTGCTCTTGCCATCACTATGGAACCTTGCCCGCATTGTCGCGGTACGGGAGTGCGTCGCAACCTTGAATGGCAAGCTCTGCAAGCCTTATGTGAAATTGAGCGTAAGGGACGGGCAACGCAAGGCGGAAAGTATGTCTACGAAACAAACCTTTCGGAACTGGCATTGTATTTGTTAAATCATAAACGCCAGCGTATTGCCGAGCTTGAAGAGCAACTAAAAATACGCATCGAGATTGTCCTGCGCTAAAGTTTATGAGTGAACATATTTTACTGCATGTTTGTTGTGGGCCGTGTGCCATTATTCCCGTGATTCGCTTACGCGAACAGGGACATAAGGTCACGGCTCTTTTTGTAAATCCTAATATTCATCCTTTAAGTGAATATTTGCGTAGGCGCGATGCGCTTATTATGTGTGCAGAAAAATTAGATTTTGACATATTATGGCGCGATGATATGTGGAATATTCAAAGATGGTTGCAAGATGTGGCCGGAACACGCGATAGCGGTGCAGCGCGCTGTGAGTATTGCTATAATTCTCGCCTAGATGCCTGTGCGCAGATGCTGCGTGCCTCACAAAATGAAGGATTTGCTGGGCAATCTACCTTAAAAATACAAAGTCCGTTCACGGCCTTTTCATCCTCTCTTCTTTATTCACGCTATCAAAATCATGCCCAAATTAAAGCTTGCGCCGAAAAAGCTGCCGCAGATTATGGTGTAGCATTTTATTATGATGATTTTCGTGAAGATTGGCAAAAAGGCGTTGATTTAGCAAAAGAATATGATTTGTATCGTCAAGCGTATTGCGGCTGTGTTTACAGTGAAGCTGAGCGTTATGCCAAAAAATTGTCACGCTTGCAAAATGCTGTGATGGTTTAGGATTATTATTTTTACGGGGGAGGGAACTTTTTGAAAAAAGTTCCCTCCCCCGTACTCCCTCCCTCAAAAACTTTTTATGGCGACGTAGGCCGATTGGTTTAAAAAACATTGTAGTCG
>CAYJHU010000039.1:0-3651 GCA_964369655.1 uncultured Desulfovibrionaceae bacterium
CGGTGAAGCAAAGCTCCACCTATTCTTGATTTTTGGTCGCATTGGCTGGCGCCAATGCTCCACGAGACCCTACGCAATGTATTGCGCAGAGGTCTCAAATTATTTTCAAAATATTATGACCTAACGGGCACAAGCGCAAGTCTTTTTGAAGCTGAATTTTTTGTACTAGAAAACTATTTTGATAGGCTTCCTCAATAAGCTTACTAAAGAAAACAAAGAATCGTATTTTTCAACTTGTTGAAAAATGCGCATATAGGGTTTCCAAAGGGGACTATCCCCTTTGGCGGAGGGTTTGGGAGGCGGCGCCTCCCAAAAAAACTGCCCAATGTGCCTTAAAAAATTACCGCGTAGCAAAAAAATCAGTTAGTATTTGCGCACACTCTTCGCTATACACGCCACCTAGATGCCATACTTTGTGATTTAAAAATGATAAATTCAACCCTTCGCAACAAGAAGATATGGCGCCGGCTTTGCTGTCTTTGGCACCGTAAACAAGGCCACCAAGGCGTGCGTGGACAAGGGCGCCTGTGCACATAAGGCAAGGCTCTAGGGTGACAACAAGTGTGGCTTTGTTTAGTCGATAATTATCTATTTTTTTAGCACCTTGGCGTAGGGCAAGGATTTCTGCATGGGCGGTGGGGTCTTGTAAGTGTATGACTTGGTTGTGACTGCGCGCAAGTATCTCTCCTTCTGCGCTCACTAAAATGGCGCCTACTGGGACCTCGGGAGTGGGGTAGAGGGTGAGGGCTTTGCGCGCTTCTTCAAGGGCGAGGGACATGAGTCCTGACCATGTATGCCCAGGCGGAGCAGAGGGGATGGGGCCGGCCAATGGCATGGCTTGGATGCTATTGGCCGGATTAATACTTTTTTTCATGCTAAATTGTTATATAATTACACGTCTTTTGATAATGCGTACAACTTCTTCAGGCGTGTCGCATACGATGATGCGATCTTCAATTTCGCAGGCATCAATGTAGCCGCATTCCACCATGGAATTTTTGAGCCAATCAAGAAGTCCGCCCCAGTAGTTTGAATCATAGAGAATGATGGGGAAGGGGCGAATGCGCTGGGTTTGCGCCAAAACAAAGGCCTCGGAAAATTCATCGATGGTGCCCATGCCGCCCGGCATGACCACATAGCTCATGGCATATTTGACAAACATAAGCTTACGTACGAAAAAATACCTAAATTCGCAGGCAGTTTGCACATATTTATTAAAGCCTTGTTCGTGGGGTAGTTCAATACCAAGGCCGATGGAGGGGCCGCCAGCCTCATAAGCACCTTTATTGGCTGCTTCCATAATGCCCGGGCCGCCACCACTGATAACGCCATAGCCGTTTTCAACTAAGAGGCGAGCAATGTCTACTGCGGCTTGGTAGTGCGGATGGTCAGGGGCTGTGCGCGCAGAGCCAAAAATGGAAATGCAGTCTTGGGTAATGCCATTTAATTTGTCAAAGGCGGTGGCAATTTCAGCTAGAATTCTGATGACGCGCCACGATTCGGTGGAGCTGTTAAGGTCATCAATGCGAGTTTGATGTTTCATGGAATTTCCTTTGAGTTAGAGTGAAAATATAAATCTATAAATCCAAAAACAGAAAGAATTCTTGTAAACAAGACTATAAGTTATATTGATTGTAGGGAATAGGCAAGGGAAAAATGATTGGAGAAAAAGCTTTTGAGAAGTACGTAGTGGTGAGGGTCTTTGAGAAGTACTACCCTCCCAAAGACCCTTTAATGAGTATTATATTTTTTTCTTAATTTGCGTTGGTTTTAGATTGTCAGGCCAATGATTCCAGTCTTCAACCTTTTTCTGGCACAGAGCGTCAATGATTGCTTCACCTTTTTCAAAGCCTTTGACGCGATAGTTGCATAGGGCGGTGCCTTTCATAAGTGTAGTGGTTTTTTTTGTGGCAAAATCATAATATGCAACAGATTCTGCAAAACCAGGATCGTATTGGGGTTTACGCTCATCTGTAAAGGTCGCTTTTGGGTCGTATTGACCTAGTAAGACACCCTTTTTACCATTGCTATCCACAAAAATAGGTAAGTCGCTATTTATACTGTAGTAATCAGCGTCGCCCATGAATTTTAGATCAGGCAGAGAAAGAAAAACCCATTTTCCCCAAGTGGCCATGGAAAAATTGAGGGCAAGTATTTTTTTGTCGGGGGAGATGGCGTAAGGCGCTGAAAGTCCGCTACTAAGAGCATATGGGATAAAGGTGACAGGCTTTTCATCGCCTTTTTTGAAAATATAGAAGCCTGATGTGAGTTTAGGGTTGTCCTCATCTTTATCAACGCCCACAGCGATGAGGGATAGTTTTTCGAGGGGAACGACAGGGAAGATAGAGTCGAGGGGGCTTTGCTTGCCATCAATAACAGTAAAAGCCTTGCCATCTTTTAAGATAACTTCAGCGCTCATGGCCTTATTAAATGGGGTGCAAAGCGCAAAGGCCATAAAGGCACATGCCAAGATTGAAGAGAGTTTTCGCATATCATTCTCCTAGGTTAAAATAACTTTTTGTTCTAATGTGTTTGCCTGAAGAGTCACTTTTTTAGATTACATAAAAGCGTGCTTGCGCGCAAGAAAAATGTGTTTCAGGATTGGTTATAAAAATGTCGGAGAGTATTTTTCAAAAAAAATTAGTCTTAAAAAATATATGTTTTGCATGAATTTTTTGCATTAAAGATGTTGAATATTAATGTCAAATTCTTATTTTCTTGGATCTTATTTTTTAAAAAATACATAAAAGGTCAAAAAAATTATAAAATAAATTGTATTAATAAAAATGAAATTACTTATTAAATAAATTATGTTTTAATGTAATTGAAATTTTAATTCAATGTCATTAAATATTGAATTAAAAGCATCAATTTTAATAAATTTATATAAAAATTGTACTTGACCTTTGCTTTAAGCATGCTTAAGTTTTATTTGCAAAGAGAGTTTATAATATAATTTGCAAAAATATTGTTATAAATCTTTTGCATGAGGAATTGGATCGTGGTATACAGAATTAGGGTAAGCAATTCTGCTGGGTTTTTAATATAATAAAGGAGAGTAAATTATGAATGGTTTATGGAAATTTGGTTTGGTTTTTTTAGGCGGACTTGTTTTTGGTTCTGTTATAAAAAATGCTGCTAGCTCAGGATCTTTGCGCCCTGCAGCCTCCCGCATACTTGGTAAGGGGCTTGAAGCTAAGGAATGTGTTATGGCTAAGGTTGAAACCTTAAAAGAAAATGTGCAAGATTTTGTGGCAGAAGCTCAAAGCTCTGCTGAAAAGCGTAAAGAAAGTGCACAAGCAAGCAAAGCTGCGCCAAAGGCTTAGTCTGACTGCTGACAAAGCCTCATTGCAAAAAAAATTGTAATGGCTTGCCTAAAAGTTCAAAACGTGACCTTTTAGATCTTAGAAATGTTGTGAGAACGGCAAATTTTGAGAGCTTTAGATGCGGCAAAGTTTACATTTTTTGATAATTTTTTGCCGCTTTTAAAGTTTTTTGGAAAGGGGGCCTGGGGGAAAAACTTTTGTTCACAAAAGGTTTTTCCCCAGTAGACTTTGTCAACACTCTAGCTACGCTAAAGGTGTAGCTTAAAGTGCTGAAATAAAATGTAGCTGCAAGTGAACTTTGAGATTTGCTTGAAATTCACTTGCA
>CAYJHU010000039.1:3751-12847 GCA_964369655.1 uncultured Desulfovibrionaceae bacterium
TGAAATAAAATGTAGCTGCAAGTGAACTTTGAGATTTGCTTGAAATTCACTTGCATTCTTTTGTTGTGCTTCGTAAACTGCAGAAAATGAATTAATAATTTGCAAATGTGAGTGGTAAAAAAATATTTAACAACGAGGGAAATATGCTACAAGATCACATCACGTCATTTACCGAGGGCAAAGTGGCTTTGACACATCCTGCCTTTAGCGATGCAAAAAAAATGTCTACTGTTTTGCGCCTTTTACGCTTTTATCCGGGAGTTAAAAAAGTAGAACATGACGAGGCTTCAAGTTCCTTAACCATTGAATATAATGCAGAACGTTTGAGTAAGGATAAGGTTATGGATCTTTTGGCGCAAGGGGAGAGCTGGCTTAATAGTTCAAAGTAGTGGTGTTAATATATTGAAATTTTAACAAAGCAGGTGTTGTATGTCATACATTGTTTCTCAAGTGGAAGGACGCGTGCGTGTGCGTCATGCGGCTTTGTGTGAAGAGTTGTGGGCGGGGAAGTTTTTAGAAATTTTTCATGGCGTGTCCGGTGTTGAAGCCATCAACATAAATCAACGCACCGGCTCAGCTCTGTTGTATTATGATACCGCGACTATTTCTGAAAAAAATGTAGCAAAGCTTTTGGAGAAAGGTTCAGCTCTTGTGGCAAGCTATGAGCCACCTGTGAGCTGTGCTTGTGCTATGGGGATGCCGCTTGCTGGCGCTATGCGCGAGCCACTAGCAAAAGTACTTAGTTTTTTGCCGCAAGATGCTCGGGAAAAGCGCCGTTTGTTAAATCGCTCGCTTGCCACAGCCGCAGCCACTACGCTTATAAGTATTCTGGCTGGTAGCGAAAGAATACATATTCTTGGCGGCATTGCTTTTGTGCTTTTTGGGGCAAATCATATTTGGGTGCGGCGCAAGGCCTTGTAATTTGCGATTACGCATAAAATGTTTTGTATACATAAAATCGTAACATATGGATAATATGTGTTATGAGTTTTTTACGTTTTGGAATGCTGCATTTTTAGCTTGACAAAAGTGCAATTTTTTTGTGCATTGTTCGGCACGCAGGAAAGGGCAAGCTGTGACTTAAAAATACGCTCATGAATTTTTGAGGTTAGGGTTTGCATAAAAAAAGAAAAATCATAGAGGTAGATTGTAATGATTACACGTTTTGGCACAGCAAGTGAAATGGTAGTTCAAAGTATTGAAGAAGATAATGTCACTTATTTAATGGCAATAGATCAAAAGGGTTTATATCTTACTACAGACAGATATGTTGATAAAAACTTGTCTGACCCTAACAGAAACAGCAACCGCGCCCTCATGGAGCAAAGAATCACAGCTCTCGGCATTGATTACAAAGCTTTTTATGAAGAAAATAAGCATCTTGTAAAAGACTTGCCCAAGAGCGCCGCTGTTAAGGTTAACCCACTTAAGGCTTCTAAGCGTAGCATGGGTAAAAAATAGTTTTACTTTTTCCTAAGAATTTTGGGTCAGGAAGAATTAACTGTTAAGCGCGACAATACTTGCGCCTTCTTTGATTTGTGGATGCAATAAATTTTGCTTTCGCTTTATGCTGGTCCAATGAAAATTACTTAGTTATAGTTAAGAGCCTTTATTTTTAGGAATAAAGGCTTTTTTTGCACAAAATATCCTCATAACATACTGAAGGTAACAATGCCCACGCTGTCTACTTATGAAAAATACATTACGCAATTGGAAGAATGCATAAAAAATCCAAAAGGTCCTGCCAATAAAGGGGAAAAGCTTTTTGTAGGCGTTGACCTTGGAACTGCTTTTGTGGTGGTTGTGGTGCTTGATAGTGCTTTAAAGCCTCTTGCGTGCGCCCTTGAATTTGCCAGTGTAGTGCGTGATGGTGTCGTGGTGGATTATGCTGGCGCTACGGATATTGTACGTCGCCTAGTGAAAGAGCTTGAAGAAAAAATCGGGTGCAAGCTTGAATTTGCCGCCATAGCGGTGCCTCCCGGCACAGATCCGCGCACCTGCAAAACGCATAATTATGTGGTGGAGGGCGCAGGACTCACAGTGACCGGCATCCTTGATGAACCCACAGCGGCTAACGCCGTATTGCAAATATCTGACGGAGTTATTGTCGATATTGGCGGTGGCACTACCGGTCTGTCCATATTTAAGGACGGAAAGGTTATTTATACTGCTGACGAAGCCACCGGAGGCACGCATGTTTCTCTTGTGCTTTCGGGGCATTATAAGATTTCTTTTGCGGAAGCGGAAGAATTGAAAAGAAATGTGGACAAGCACGGCGAAATTTTGCCCATCGTGCGTCCCGTCATTGAAAAAATGGCTTCCATAGTTAAAAAACACATCGCAAACTATGCTGTGCAAGATATTTACCTCGTGGGCGGGACATGTTGCCTTACCGGAATGGAAGATATTGTTGCAAAAGTGCTTGGAAAAAACGTTATAAAACCATACAATCCTATGCTTATTACACCTCTTGGCATTGCTATGAATTGCCATAGCGATTCTTAAAAAAATCCCACTTAAGCTTGTGTCCAGCATGGCGCTTGACACAAGCTTTTCTTATAGCCTTCATTTTAATTTCACAATATTCCTTAAATCCTAGCAATGCTGTAGCTTTTTTACTTACTAAGATTTTTTTTAAGTAAAAATACTATTTTTCTTTAATTTTTGTTGACAATGAAAATCAAAAGCATTACTAGTTTTCTTCATTACTATAAGCACCGTCTAAGCGCATGCCTTGCGCATTATTTTGCTTGGATGTGCTTATAAAAGCATTTTATTACCTTAACAAAGGGGACACTATGACACTTAATGATGTTAAGCAAAGCAGTGATTTTGTTGTGACTCATGTGCACGTTACCGGCTCGCTACGCCAAAGATTATATGATTTAGGGATTTGCCCAGGTACAAAAATTTCTTTTGTCCGTAGCGCCCCATTAACGGATCCCATTCAAGTGCAAATAGGTCATTATCACGTTGCTTTGCGTCGTTCTGAAGCCCAATATGTTGAGGTAAAAACATATGTCGAATAAAACCATCGCACTAGCAGGACAGCCCAACTGTGGTAAGTCCACCTTGTTTAATCTGCTAACCGGAGCGCGCCAGTATGTGGCAAACTATCCCGGTGTTACAGTAGAAAAGCTTGGTGGTTCACTGACGCTGAATGGGCAAAAAATTTCTGTGGTGGATTTGCCGGGCACCTATGCCTTTACATCTTATTCACCGGAAGAGATGGCCGCACGTGACTTTATCCTTACGGAAGAGCCCAATGTGGTTCTTGCTGTTTTGGATTCATCCACGCTGGAAAAAGGCTTGTATTTTGTCTTACAGCTTTTAGAAAT
The DNA here is from genome assembly GCA_964369655.1 of uncultured Desulfovibrionaceae bacterium. Lineage (GTDB taxonomy): Bacteria > Desulfobacterota > Desulfovibrionia > Desulfovibrionales > Desulfovibrionaceae > CAYJAD01. The sequence goes on from CAYJHU010000039.1 coordinate 7,090, forward strand.
GGAGCGCCCAGTCATCTTGGTCTTAAATATGATGGACGTTTCCAAAAGGCGCGGCATTAAAATTGACGAAGAAATGCTTTCTGCTGAGCTTGGCGTGCCTGTGGTGGCCATTCAAGCTACCAATGCCAAAACCACCGGACGCGAAAGATTACTTGAACTTATTGAAAAGTATACACAAGGTGATGAGGGTGAAAGCAAGTATGAAGTGGATTATGGCAAATTAGAAGCCTTTATCCAAAAGCTTGAAGAAAATGTAGAAGAGGCAAGTAGCTCGCTTGGCTATCCTAAGCGCTGGCTTGCATTGAAGCTTTTTGAGGAAGATGAGGCCGTAACCAAGGCCATTGCCAATACAGGAAATACAGCCGCAGGCGAAATGCTTGCAAAGTACGCCTCTGAAGCCTCGGACGAAATTGGCACACAGCCGGTAGCGCATATTGCAGCTTCGCGCCATGCAATGGCACGCCGTATCAGCGATAAGGTTCTTGGCTATGATAATGCTGAGGGCAAACAAGGTAAAACATTTACTGAGCGTGTGGACGCTGTTGCCTGTCATCGCATTTTTGGCCCCATCCTATTGGTGCTTATTCTTTTTGCTTTCTATGAAGTTTCAGTAAGTTATGGCAATGAACTTGCGGCGAAGGTTTGGCCTATTTGGGGCAGCCTCGAAAGCTATATTGGCTCATTATTGCCATATCAAGGCTTTATGGAAGATCCCATATTGCGCTCCTTGGTGGAGTGGGTAGTTAAGAGCGTCACAGCGGTGCTCAACTATTTACCCATCTTCTTCCTTATGTTTTCCTTTGTATTTATTCTGGAAAGTAGCGGATATATGGCGCGTATTGCTTTTATCCTTGACAGAATTTTTCATACCTATGGCTTGCATGGTCAATCCACGCTTCCGCTTATCTTGGGCGGAATTTATGTGGGTGGTTGTGCCATTCCCGGTGTTGTTGCCACTAAGGCCATTCCGGATGAAAGGGCGCGCTTTACCACAATTTTAGTGGTTCCCATGATGAACTGCCTTGCCAAGGTTCCGTTATATTTATTGATGGTGGGTGGTTTTTTTGCGGCAGAGGCTGGCAGTACCATGTTCTTTATGGGCACCATCACCTTGCTTTTAGCTTTAATCGTGGCAAAAATCCTTAATATAACTTTACTTCGTACTCGTCCTTCGGCTCCTTTTATTATTGAGCTGCCAACCTATCACTTCCCCATTTTGCGTAATATTTTGCAAGAAACCTTCATGCGTATTTGGGTTTTCATCAAAAAAATTACAACTGTGGTTGTGGCTGTTTCGACAGTAGTCTTTGTGCTTGTTTTCTTCCCTGGTCTTCCAGAGGATCGTCAGGCTCACTATGCCGCCGAGCAGCTTAAAGTTGAAGACAAGTTTATGGCAGATGTGAAGAAAACTGCCTTTGACGGTAAGTTTACCAAGGATGATATCTTACCACTTTTGCGCTACCAAGATACTTTGCGTGGCAGTAAGCGCGGCGTTTCGCAAGAAGAAGCTAAGGTCATCAATGAAAATGCTTTAAAAGAGCAACCCATCTATGCAGCTATAATCTTGCGCAAGGGCAAGGATGGCAAACTTTTGGCTAGATCTTTGCGTACGCTTGATAGTGCACGTAAGGGGCTTCGTCGTGAAATACGCCAAGAACGCTTTGAAGACAGTTATTTAGGACGCGTTGGCAAGGCCATTGAATTTGTGACTGCCGGCGCTGGCTTTAACTGGCGCATCAACATTGCACTGTTGTCAGCCTTGGCTGCCAAGGAAAACAGCGCTGCAACGCTTGGTGCATTATATGGCTTTGAAGGCTCAAACCCCGGTGAGAGCTTTAAGACTCTGGGCTTTACACCTTTGCATGCCTTGGCCCTAATGCTCTTCATGGCATTATATCCGCCTTGTTTACCTGCATCCATGATGGTGCGTAACCAAACAAATTCCACTGGCTGGATGCTTTTCTCCATCGTTTTTCAGATGACCATTGGCCTTATAGTGGCAACGGTGGTCTTTAGCGGTGGCACATTCTTTAACTTAAGCGGCGTAGAAACCATGTGGACTTTCTATGGAATATGCGCCGCCATAGTTGTCTTGCTCGGCTTTGTGCCTTCGCGAGATGCATATACAACGACTAAGGTGAAGACATAATGTCTTCTACAAATGAAATTACCAACATAGTTACTTGGAGGTTTTAGGTAATGAAAACACGTTTTTTAGCTTTAGCTTTGGCTCTTGTACTTGCAATGCCAGTTATGTCATTTGCTCACAGCCCAATTTTTGATTGCTTTGACAATGGCGACGGCACTGTATCTTGCCAAGGCGGCTTCTCTGACGGTTCTTCCGCTGCTGGCGTTAAGGTTCATGTAAAAGACGCTTCCGGCAAAGTTGTTGAAACTAAGAATCTTGATAAGAACGGCGAACTCAGCATGAAAAAGCCTGAGGGCAAATATTCCTTGGAACTTGACGCTGGTGAAGGTCACGCAATCAACGTACCTAGCGATAAAATTGTAGAATAAGTTTTATTTATAAAACTTAAAGATATGGTTGTGGATTGGTTTATTAAACAAAAACATTTTTAGGAGTTTTACATGAAAAAAACACTTTTTGCTTCCCTTGGCCTTTTAGCAGCTATGGTTATGGCTGCACCAGCCGAAGCACACTTTATGATGGCCTATACCCCACAAAAAACATTGATGGAAAAGGCTGAAAACCTTGATTTACGCATCGTTTTCACCCACCCAGCAGAAGCTGGCCACATGATGGATATGGGCGGCATGAATGAGTTTTATGCTGTGTACAAAAAAGGCGAAGAAGCCCCTGCCAAGATTGACATGAAGGGCTATCTTAAGCAAATCACCTGGAAAAACCCAGGATCTTCCGCTCCTGCTTTCTCCGCTATGATTCCCCGCAAGGAAATCCGCGGCATGGGTGACTATGTATTCGTAATGGTACCTGGTTATTACATGGAAAAAGAAGAAGATGTGTACATGCAACAAATCACCAAGCTCATTGTTAACGTAGGCGGCGTGCCTACCATTTGGAATGAGCCAGTAGGTCTTCCTTGCGAAATCGTACCTATGATTAAGCCTTATGCTACTTGGGTAGGCAACACCTTCCAAGGTCAAGTACTTTCCGGTGGCAAACCAGTTCCTGGTGCTGAAGTAGAAGTTGAGTTCTTGGGTCATGCTCCTGACTTAAAGAGCAACTCCTTGGCTAAAAAGTCTTCCGTTAACTATCCTAACGGCGCACTCGTAACTCAAACCATCATTGCTGATGCTAATGGCGTTATCACCTTTGGTCTTCCTAAGGCCGGCTGGTGGGGCTTTGCAGCTCTTGGCGTAGGTCCTGACACCAAGTACGAAGGCAAAGATCTTTCCCAAGACGCAGTTATTTGGGTACAAGCTTTTGACATAAAGTAAGATAATTTTCTTACGCGGGGTGGGGGAATGTCCTTCACCCCTTTTTTTATTGTATTATATTAAGGGTATCACCATGAAAAAAATATTTTTTTCGCTTTTTGTGTGCATGGCTTTTTTAAGCGTGCACTCTTTTGCTTTGGCACACAGTGCACTATTAAATTGCTTTGATAATGCCGACGGCACCTTTACTTGCCAAGGTGGTTTTTCTGACGGTTCATCAGCCACCGGTATTAAAATTGTTGTGAAAGATAGTTCCGGCAATGTTTTGCAAGAAGCACAGCTTAATGCAGACAGTGAAGTCGTTTTGCCTCGTCCGCAACAAGACTTTACCGTATTATTTAATGGAGGCTCTGGCCATTCTGTGGAAATTTCAGGCGAAACAATCGTACGATAGGTGATAACATGAATGAGAGTCCGGTTTGCATAGAAAACCTTTGCCATAATTATGGAAAGCGCGAACTATATCACAATTTGAGCTTAACGATTCCAAAGGGAAGAGTTTGTGCCTTGCTTGGTAAAAATGGTGTAGGTAAGACCACGCTGATTCAAATTCTTATGGGTTTTTTACGCCCAAGCAGCGGTCAGTGCCGCATCTTTGGGGACTTGGCTTATGCCATTCGCCCTCAGACGCGTGAACGCGTGGGCTTACTTTTTGAAAAGCACCTTGCTTATCAGTTTTTTAGCATTGAACAAATAGAAAAATATACTCGCCAATTCTACCCCAGATGGAAACCGGAGCGCTTTTATAATTTAGTAGATTTATTGGGATTACCAAAGGACCACCTCATTGCGCATATGAGTGAAGGTCAGCGCTCGCAAGTTGTGCTTGGCTTAACCCTTGCGCAAGATCCGGAACTGCTTATCCTTGATGACTATTCCATGGGGCTAGATGCTGGCTATCGCCGCCTCTTTGTGGATTATTTGTGCGAGCAATTGCGCGACGGTGAGCACACCATCATCATTACTTCCCATGTTATCCAAGACATGGAACGCTTTGTGGATGATGCTGTCTTTATGCGCCGTCATAAATTGGCACATCAAACTTCTCTCTCAGAATTTATGCAAAATTTTACTTGTTACACCATAAATCGCCCCGAACAAAAAGAAGTCTTGGAAAAAAGCTTACAGGGCATTTCCTCTGATGTTTTGGTGAATACAGAATGGCACAAGGATTTTGTGGAATTATTCTTCTATGCCGATGAGGCTACGCGTCAAAAAACCATAGCTGAGCATGACTTGCAATCCCTTGGCATTCAGCAAAAGCCCATGAATATGGAAGATGCTTTTATCGGTTACACGGGGAGGTATTAAATGAGAGCTACGTCTGCTCTGTGCGCTGTCTTTTATAAGGAAAGCATCAAAACGCGCACCATGATGATTGGTATTTTTATTGCCAATATGGCAGTAATGGCTTGGAATTTTTTGACCTTGCGCCGTTTATATATGCTGGATCACTCCGAAGTTGTTTGGTTCAGGACAATAAACCTTGGTCAAATTCCCTATCAAGATTTAATGTTTATCCCCATTATTTCCGCCATAGTATTTTGCATTTTTCAGTTTTTGCAAGAAATGCGCGACGGACGCATTCGCATTGCATTGCACGCCCCTTGTGATTCTGCCTTGGTGGTATTGTGGCATGCGCTCTTTGGGGTTGTGTTTTTGACTATTCTTTTTGCTTGTGATGCGCTTATTTTGTATCTAAGTATAAGTAATTACTACACCGCAGAAGTTGCTAACGCATCCCTTTTAACCACGCTTCCTTGGTTTATTGCCGGAATTTACGGCTATTTTGGGGGCGCTTTTGTGCTGCTTGAGCCGCAAATGAAGCGTCGAATTTTAGCGGCGGTGGTTTGCTTTGGTTTGTGCATCCCTTTATATTTTTATAAAAATACAGGTTTTTACATTGATATTTTGCCATTTTTTATTTTGCTTATTCCGTGCATGTTTTACACCATTGCACTTTCGGCAGATGATTACAGAAATAGGTGGGTAGCATGAAAATTCGCATAGCAAGCTTTTGTATGTATTTACTGTGCGTGATCTTTTTTGCATGGTCACTGCCTTTGTTTTATAATATGTTATTTATAAAATCAGTAGATAAAACCCATATATTTTATGGGCCTGTTGATAATAATATGATTTATACAGAGCAAGTGCTCATAGATGACCCTAAGGCAGCGGCTAAGTCAGAAAATCACCATGCGGACGTGGTCTATAAAAATGAAAAGGGTGAGTATTTTACTCGTAATGAGTTTGAAGAGAAAATTCCTTTCATCTATTTTAGAAATATGGAATTAAGAAAGAAGCTGCCTTTAGAACTACACGGTAAATCTTTTGA
>CAYJHU010000040.1:0-4400 GCA_964369655.1 uncultured Desulfovibrionaceae bacterium
TGAGACCTCTGCGCAATTCATTGCGCAGGGTCTCGTGGAGTATTGGCGCTAGCCAATGCGACCAAAAATCAAGAATAGGTGGAGCTTTGCTTCACCGTTAAGTGATTGATTTTTGTGCTTTTATCTCTACACGTTTGCTTTTAGACTTTAAGCGATTTCTAAAATTTTACTTGCAAAATTATATTTGAAAATAATTGTACAGAGGTCTCAAAATTAGAATCCTGCACAACGCATTGTACAGGATTCCACATCTTTTATTAATGCTTAAATGAACGTTGTCCCGTAAAGACCATGGCCACTTGCGGGCTTTTTTCGTTACAGGCCATGATGATTTCATTGTCGCGCATGGAGCCGCCAGGTTGACCAATGGCAGTTATTCCTTCTGCCATGGCTACGTCAACCCCATCACGGAAGGGGAAAAATCCATCAGAAATACAGACAGATCCTTGCAAGCCGCCACACACTTCCTTGGTGCGTGCTTCAATGTCTGCTAATATTTTGGCAAAACTTGCATCCGCGTCTGCCTTAAGCTTTAGTTCATAAAGCGTCATATTTTGCTCTGTAAAGCATAAGGTGTCCATATATTTAGTGTACGCCTTATGTATGGCTAACTCAACGCAGCCCACTCGGTCTTGCTCGCCGGTCCCTATGGCAACAGTAGCGCCATTTTTGGCAAAAATTACAGAATTTGAGGTTACGCCAGATTCAACCGCCCATGCAAAATAAAGATCGTCAATCTCTTGGGCCGTAGGCTTGCGTGCTGTAACGCTAACGCCGTCCTTGTCCGTAGCTACAGCCGGCAAAAAGTCACAGGCAGAGGTGATGCTGTTGACAAAGGATTTTTGCACAATAATTCCGCCATCGCTCAGGCTTTTAATGTCAAGAAAAGCAGAGCGGGTGAGTTCATCAAGTTGAGCAAGTCCGGGGAGTTGCATAATACGCAAATTTTTCCGTGATTTAAGCACTTCAAGCACGCCCTCAGCAAAGGCAGGGGCTGCCACAACTTCAAAATAATTGTCGGCTATAAGTGTGGCTGCTTGCATATCAAGCTCGCGGTTTACCACGACTGCTCCGCCAAAGGCAGCAATACGATCGCACCAAAAAGCCTTATGCAAGGCATCGCCTACGCTTTCACGCGACCAAGCCGCGCCGCAAGGATTGTTATGCTTAAGAATAATTGCCGCTGGGTGCAGTGTTAGATATTGCAAAATATTGGCGCCATTATCCACATCAGTTAAGTTAGTTTTTCCCGGATGCTTGCCGGCCTGCAACATATTTTTTTCTGTCATGGCAGAAACAATGCCGTGCTCTGGGCCACGCCATGTTAAGTCACCAAAATTTAAGCTTCCTTCCACCATTTGGTATAAGGCTGCAGGCTGGTCAGGATTTTCTCCATAGCGTAAGCCTTTTTCTTCATTGTCAATATTCCAAGTACGTTTTTTGTATATGAGGGTGTCATCGCCAAGGGTGATAGTCATGGTATCGGGGAAATTATCCTTATGTACTTTTTTGTACATTTCCTTTAAGTCGCGCATATTATGTCCTTTTTGTAGAATTTATAATGCAAAAAGCATATTCTACATAGCATAAAAGTTATATGCTGGCAATTTTTGTAAGGCCCCTTTACTTGCTTGGCAAAATGAATGTTCTCTGTTACTATACAAAGACATGACTTGTGCTTTAAAGCAGAAGTCATATTTTCGGCATATTGGAGCAATTATGGAACTACTTTTACTCAAATTGGCAAGGCAACTGGACGCCCTAGACGAGGCTTCGCTCATGGCTCTTTGGGATAATTATGCCGAAAAAGTGCATCGCTTTGAACCAACCAAACGCTGGGAAGAAGCCGCGCTTGTTTTTTCATTTATTCAAGCTAAGCGCTGGAAAAATCAACTTTTTAATCATCATTGGTCGAGCCAAGTGCGCCCGGATAACATGGATAATGTTCCTCTGTCGCAATTTAACCTTGAAAAAGATTTTACCAGCGATGTAGAGCAGCCAAAGGCCAATATGTTGAGCTTTAAGCCCAAAGTCACTGAAGACTAGGCTGTTTGACTCAAAAGCTTGCATGGTGTATACAATAAAATATTTAGATAGAATTTTTATAAGCTGCCGTTTTGGTAGATAAAAATGAGGTAAGGATATGTCAAATGTAGTCATAGTTGGGGCTCAATGGGGCGATGAAGGCAAGGGTAAAATTGTAGATTTGCTCAGCCGACAACTGGATATTATTGTACGCTTTCAAGGCGGCAATAATGCGGGGCATACCATTTGGGTGGGCAACGAAAAAACGGTCTTGCACCTCATTCCTTCAGGAATTTTACACGAAGAAAAAATGTGTTGCATTGGCAATGGCGTTGTTTGTGACCCATTTATCTTGTTGAAAGAAATTGATAAATTGGCAGAAAAAAATATTGCCATCACCCCTAAAAATCTTAAAATCAGTAAGAAAACTCACCTTATCTTGCCTTACCATAAGGCCCTTGATAAGGCACGTGAGGCTCATAAAGCAGATAAAAAAATAGGTACCACCGGCAGCGGTATCGGCCCTTGCTATGAGGATAAGATGTCACGTGTGGGAATTCGTGCCGGTGATTTGGTAAATCCCGATCTTTTACGCCAAAAAATTACTACGGCCCTTGAAGAAAAAAATGCACTTTTGCAGAATCTGTATAAGGCTGAAACTCTTAATGCCGAGGAAATTTTTAATGATATGATGGAAATTGCGCCGCGCCTTGTGCCGCATTTGGCAGATATTTCTTCTGAGATTGAAGATGCTTGGGCAGCAGGAAAGTCTGTGCTCTTTGAGGGCGCGCAAGGCATCCACCTTGATATTGATCATGGCACTTACCCCTTTGTGACCTCGTCCAATACGGTTTCTGCCTGTGCAGCTTCCGGTAGCGGCGTAAGCCCGCGCAAGCTTGATAGCATTATGGGCATTGTTAAAGCCTATACTACCAGAGTTGGAGCAGGGCCATTCCCCACAGAGCTTCATGACGAGAACGGCGAATTTTTGCGCGCGCAAGGACATGAATTTGGCGCTACCACCGGCCGACCACGCCGTTGTGGCTGGCTTGATATGGTGATTTTGCGCGAAAGCATTCGCTTAAATGGTCTGACCGACATTGCCCTCACAAAGCTTGATGTCTTAAAAGGTCTTGATACTTTGCACATTTGCACAGGCTATACCTATAAGGGTGAAGTAATAAACTATCCTCCACAAGAAGAAAATGCTCTTGCTGAGGTAAGCCCCATTTATGAAAGCATGCCCGGCTTTACAGAAGACATAACTGCTTGCACTACTTGGGAAAGTTTGCCAGAAAATGTACGTGCCTATGTGAAAAGAATAGAAGAGCTCTGTCAGGTGAAAATCAGCCTCGTGTCCGTTGGGCCTGAGCGTGATCAAACCATTAGCATGTAGGCGCAAATAGAAAGTAAATGGCAAAAATAGCTAAGGATGCCGAGCTTGACCTAAGTCTTGAAGATGCAAAAAAGGCCATGCTTGCGGCCATGCAGCCAAAGTTACAAGAAGCACGTAGTATCTTGTCTCAGCTTGGTTCAAGCCTTTCTGCGCCGCAGGTGCTTTTGCTTGAAGGCGGTGTGGAAGAAGAAAGGCAAGCCATGGGCTTATGGTGGGCGGCTTTGCAACATTGCAAGCAGCGCCAAAGTGATGCCCCGCAGTCCTTAGCCACAGAACCTTGCGGTAGATGTAGTGGATGCTTGCACATTGGGGCGCATATTCATCCCGATGTGCTGTCCTTTGATGGGCGTATTTCAAATACAGCCGACAAGGAAAATCCCGGCCCTGTGCGTGCACTGACCAAGGAAAATGCCGTGGCGCTTAAGGCTAAACTTGGTGATACAACGCGCAGTGGGCAAAAGCGCGTGATTATTATGAGCGGCCTTGAAAAAAGCGCACGTAGCGAAGCCGCCAACGCCCTTTTAAAGGTTCTGGAAGAGCCTTCTCCCGTCAATCTTTTTGTGTTGCTTACGGCGCAAAGAGAACAAATCCTGCCTACCCTCGTTTCGCGCTCTTGGGTTTATACCTTGCCGTGGCCAAACACACATGCTGTGCCAAGGTCTCTTGTGCCATGGGAAGATGCACTAGCGCATTTTTTACGAAGCGGTCAAGGTTGGTGGGAAATGACTTCTACCAAGGGGGCAGTAACCTTGGAATTGGCCTTGCAAGTCTTGTTGCTTTGCCAAAAACGCCTAGCCACAAGCCTTGCCAGCCCTGAGCAAGGGGTAGAAACAGGCGCACTGACTTCTTGCTTTACAAAACTTTCCGCACAAAAACGCTTAACCCTCAGTCAAAAGATTGATGCGGCCAGCGAGGCTTTGCACTTTACGGTCAATCCTGCCCGTGTTCTTGATGTGTTGGCTGTTGATATGTACTTACT
>CAYJHU010000040.1:4500-9064 GCA_964369655.1 uncultured Desulfovibrionaceae bacterium
ATTGCTTTTTCGCGAGCCATTGCAAAGCCTATGGCAATAAGATTTAGAACGCCAAAAAGTATCAAATCTACCTTCATACTTTTCATAAACTCGTCAATATTGTCAGTGGTTACTGCTGCATCCCCCAAAAATACGCCTAGGGTAATACTAATGATGGCTGTATTGATGAGGGCGCCGCTGGTACGCATAAAACCAGCCACCGATGCCGCTTGCCCAAGGTGAGCCTTATCCACGGATTCTAAAATTACCGTTGTGTTGGGCGCCGCAAAAAGCCCCGTGCCTATCCCTAAGCAAATTTGTGCAAGGAAAAAATACGCCATATGGCTATCCTTGGTGAAAAAGGCCGATGCCACCAAGCCAACGCCGCAAAGACCAATACCTACAGCGCTGATTTTGCCGCCGCCAAATTTTGGCGTGAGCCGTCCGGCAATGGGACTTGTCATGGCTTGCACGAGGAATTGCACCGCAAGGTAAAATCCTGCTTCTGCTACGCTAAATCCGCGTACTACTTGTAAATATAAGCTAAAGAAAAAGACCATACCAAAGGAGGAGCTGTAGTTAATAAAGGAAGCCAAGGAGGAAAGAGCAAATACTCGATTATGCACCAGCAAAGCCACGTCTAATAATGGGTATTTTGCGCGTAATTCCATGCGGATATAGATAGTTAAGAACACCAAGCCAAGCAGCATGAGTGATGCGCCCATGAGCACGGAATTTTTTAGTAAGGATGAGCCAAAAGCCACGCAAGCCATACCAAGGCTGTACACGCCTGCATCCTTAAAATTAAAAGGCTCTCCCTTACCCTGATACCATTCTTCATGCACAGCAAAGCGCATAAAAAACCAGTTTAGGCTAAGTGCCAAGGCCGTACACCAAAAAAGCCATTGCCAGCCAAGCTCCGCCCCAATAAATCCAGCTACCGGCGGCCCACAAGCAATGCCCACATAAATAGCTGTGGTGGAATATGCCACATATTGACTGCGTTTGCCCTCTGGTGCACTCACGGCCAAAATGGCTAGGCCGCTGGCAGAAAATATTGCAGTGCCAAGACCTTGAAAAAGACGTAAGACCTGCATATAATAGATATTTTCCATAAAGCCCATGAGTATATTGGTGACAATAAAAACAAAGGAACCGGTCAAGAAAACGCGGCGGCGCCCCCATACATCCCCCATTCGTCCTGCAATAAGCTGCGCAATGGAAAGCCCCAGCACATAAAAGGTAGTGAGCAAGCTTAAGTTATGCGCTCCGGCGCGGGTGCTTTCTTCGATGGATGGTAAAAGGGAATTAACCCCCACTACCATAAAGGGCATAAAAAATTGCGCAGAACACACAGCGCAAAGGATAAGCAAAGGGGAATCTTTCTTTTGAATCATGATAAATGCTTGAAATATATTATTTACGCTTAAAGAGTTTTTCTAAGTCATCGCCGCTAAAGCGCAGGATTACGGGGCGCCCATGCGGACAAAAATCGCGCTCAGGGATGGAAAGCCACTGCTGTAAAAGCCCCAGTGCTTCGTCATTGGTGAGCTCTTGTCCTGCTTTAATAGCATTTTTGCAAGAAAATGAAATGAGCATGGCTGAATAATCATCTTTACGACCAGCCAAAGCATCACGCACAAAGGCCGTGGCGCTTTTTCCTTCCATTAAGGACGGAAATGCCTTAAGCTTGAGGGTTTCTTCGCCAAGCTCTAGGCTAAATCCAAGTTTTTCCAAAGGTTCTAGCATAAGCTCTGCACGTTCTCTTTCAGAGTTATGCACGGGCAATTCTATGGGAAGTGCGAGGATTTGCTTGTCAATTTCCATATGTTGCATACGAGCATACAAAATGCGCTCATGAGCAGCATGCTGATCAAGCAGGAGTAAATTTTCCTTAGCATCACGCAACACCAAGTAGGTATGCGCCACTTGCCCAAGATAGGTCAAGCCTTGCACGCTGTTTTGGGGCATGGGAGCTTCTTGCGAAGGCGGCGTAAAAAAGGGAGGTTGATTGTCATCGCCATCCGAAGTGGTAGAGGTATAAATATCACGCTGGGTATTGCTTTGGGCGCAATGTCCAAAATATGCCGATTCCTCACGCAAACCAGAAGAGTTAGAAGCTGTGTAAGAACCTGAAGGTGTGTAGGAATAGTCGCTTGGTGTGTAAGGTTTCACCTCTTCTGACTGCTCATGCGCCGTATAGTCTGGCACTGGAGGGACAGTAATTTGTTGACCGCCCATAACGCCGGTGGCGTCAATGCGTCCCCAAAATCCTTGTGGTCTATCAAGCTCTTCCGTTGCTTCGGGCTCGGTGGCATAATTTTGTATTTCCCCAAGCACCGATTCTATGGCGCGGCGCACGCAGGAAAATATGGGCGAAGTATCACGAAAACGCACCTCCACCTTGGCAGGGTGCACATTTACGTCCACTTCTTCGCCGTCCATCTCCAGAAAAAGCACCACTTGCGGAAAATCCTTGGTGGTTAAGCGTCCCTTATAGGCATCACGCACGGCGGCGGACAGGGTTTTATCGCTTACTGCTCGTCCATTGACATAAAAAAGCATGCGGTCTGCCCGTGGCTGACTTACCTGCGGTAAAGCAGTAAGGCCAAAGGCACGCAAGCCTTTGTGCGTCACATCAAAAGGACGCATGGCTTCCATAATCATGGGCGGCCAAATTTCAGCAAGGCGCTCTTTGAGGCTTTGTCCCGCAGGAAAACGTAAGGCTGTCCTGAGCGCACCTTGACTTCCAAGGCTAAGGCTAAAACCAACGTCTGGGCGTGCCAAAGCAAGGCGTACCAGCCATTCTTGAGCTTTTTTGCTTTCGGTGCTGGGGGTTTTAAGAAATTTTAAGCGTGCAGGAATATTAGAAAATAAATCACATACTTCCACAATGGTCCCGCGAGCAAGAGGAGTGTGCGTGCTGTTGCGCACATGCCCGTACTCAACTTCCATGCGCGTGGCAATGCCATTACTTTCGGCCACGCTGCTGGTGATACTAAAGCGAGATACCGAAGCAATGCTTGGCAAGGCTTCACCCCGAAAGCCATAGGAATAAATGGCGGATAAATCGTTGACGTCTTTTATCTTACTGGTGGCATGCCTTGTTACGGCAAGGTTTAATTCGTCGGCGGCAATGCCATGCCCATTGTCTTGAATGCAAATGCGCCCCTGCCCACCATTTTCAAGGGTAATATCCACCTGCGTTGCGCCGGCATCCAGCGCATTTTCCACCAGCTCTTTGACCACAGAAGCCGGTCTTTCCACCACCTCTCCGGCGGCAATTTGATTGCGTAATTCTGGCGATAGAAGCCCAATGGGTTGACGTGTTTTCATGTCCGCACCTTAGCCATTATTTTAAAAATGAGCAAGACACTTGCATAAAAAACATATTGGTATTATTATATCTGTAAGAGTGCGGTTCATATCCCTATGTATGATGTTTTTTTGTGCAAAAAAATTTTTGTAAAGGGATGGATGTTATGAATCGCCAAGGTGTAAAGAAGGATTAATTTAGTGAAAAAAGCGATAGTACCTCAAGGGAAAAATCCGATTTCGTCTTTAACGAAAAATGGTTATGACCCTGAAATGCTTTTTGTGGAGTGCGGCAAGTGCGGAAGTCCCATCGTGTGGGAGCAAGGACGCGCCACAGAAATTTTGCATAGTGCCGGCATTGATGCGTTGGAGCTTGACCCGCATTGCTTGCTCGTCACCGATGGCTGCCCGCGTTGCAGCAAGGGAAAGATGTACCATGTGCAGATTTTCCGTGTGGAAGCCGATAATGCCTATTGGAGTAGTGCCCGCAAAAAAGCCGGCCACGCCTAGTCAAAAATTTCCCTACCATATGAGGATGTTATGTTTTTAAGATATACGATGCTCTTATCTCTTGTGCTTTTGTGCGCCGCGTGTAGCGGAAAGACCGTGGACGTTATTCAAAGTGATAAATTCACGGCCATGGCCAACAGAATGCCACAAGAGCTGGTGGCGCGTAATATTTTAGATGCCGATGGGGATTATTTGGCCGTTGCTACTGTGTTTCAGGGGGGCAGCTATGGGGATGTTTTATATAAAAACCTTTCTCCAAATTTTCTCTTTGACCATGTGGCAAAGGACAGCGCGCCGACTTTTTCTGCCAGCTTAAAGGCTAATGAAAATGTCAAAATTCATGAAAATGGCTTTAGTATTACAGATAAAAATGCCAATAAATACATCCGTTACGGTGCCAAAATACGCCGCATAGATGTGGATATGGTGGCCATCACCGATTGGGACGGCAATGGAGAAAAGGACTGGATTGTGGCTTGCCGCTATGTTGGTAGCGTTGGCGCAAACCCCCGTGTTTTCTACCTTGCCATACCCGTTTCAAGAGCGAGTGCAAACTCTCGCTTTGAGGCCAATGTCATGGCGGTCTACGAGGATCTTGGCGCCACGGGACGTATGTATTTAAGCGAAAGCGCAAAGCCACTGCCGGCAGACACCAAGGTTCAGCACGTTGTGCCTGGGCTTAAAAATGTCACCGAGCCACCTAAGCCCGGCGATATTGATAAAAAACCCACCAGCACAGTGAAAGCAAAGACTTTATAAG
>CAYJHU010000040.1:9164-12797 GCA_964369655.1 uncultured Desulfovibrionaceae bacterium
TAAGATGCGAGGAAGACGAAGCTTTTTGCGAAGGAAATGTATACAGACATACATGACCGAAGCAAAAAACGAGTCTGACGAAGCAGGTTACCCTTTCTAAACAGCCTGTTATGGTCGAATGACCTTATGAGCAAGCTCCAGGCTAGTAACAATATCCAGCATATTGGAAGTGGCGCCAACGCCTTTTTTGTCTAGTAGATTGTAATGATTAAGGCATGTTCCGCAAACAAGAACATCAACTCCCGCTTTTTCCAGCGCCTGCAAATGCGCTAAGGTTTCTGTCCCTTCCACCGCCAGCTTCACTCCGCCATTTAAAAGCACAATGCGCCAGAGCGCTTTATCCATTTCGGGTAATGTGCTCAAAAATGTGACCATAAGTCGTGCCCCAAGGCCATCATCGCCGCTTCCCAGATGCTCAGTGGTAATAAGCACAAGGATTTTTTCTTCAGAAACATCGTCTTGTGATTGCATTGGCGCTGCTGTCGGCATGCTTGCGCCATCTTTTTGGGCCGAGATCATAAAATCTTTGCCTTCAGCACTTGTCTTTACCGCAAAGCCTTGTTGCTCAAGGTAGCGGGTGACGTTTTCCACGGCAGGTTCGTTATCTACCAAGATGCATACACTTTGCGCGGCATTTTCTTGTAAAAAATTACGACATTGCACCACAGGTTGTGGGCAGGGCAGAGTTCTAAAATCTAACACATTTTCTTTGTTCATACTCTTCTCTTATTTTTTTAAGATGGCCCAAGTGGGCAGTTTTTTCCAAGTTTCAAAAATTTCAGCATCTTTTTCCACACTGTGCGCAGAGACTGACTCCAAAAGCTCCTTAAAGGCCGGTGAGTGATTCATATGCACACGGTGGCAAAGCTCGTGCAAAATTACATGTTCCATGAGCTCAGGCTTCAGTAAAAGTAATCGGCAATTTAATGAGATATTTCCAGCCACAGTACAACTGCCCCAGCGTCCACGTTGCGCTTTTATTGTGACTTTAGTAACACTTACGCCCATGTCCTTGGCAAGCTCCAAGGTTTTTGCAGTGAGGCGAGGCCGCGCCCTATGAATGAGCCATTTTTGTAGAAGCTGTGCACAGAGCATGCCCTCTTTTGCTGAGGAAAATATTGAGAGCTCGCCCAAGCGCACTTGAGTAGTGTTAGGCTCATATAAAGGTGCGTTTATTTCTTCAAGGCGTACATAGTCATCAACCGGAGATTGGATGCTGACTTTCCAGCGCTCATAAATAGCAGGTAAATCAATGTATTGAGGGACTATGTCTGTGGTGACTTGCTGTGTATATTCTTGCCAAAGCTCTTTGGCCTTAGCTTTTTGGGAAGCTGAATCAAGGAGTTTATCAATATTTTTTTGAATCCAAGGGCGCATCTCTTGTACAAATTTTTCCTTGTCAGTGGCAGAAAAAACTTGTTTTTGAGGGATAATCAGCTCCAAGCGCCCATG
The DNA here is from genome assembly GCA_964369655.1 of uncultured Desulfovibrionaceae bacterium. Classification (GTDB taxonomy): domain Bacteria; phylum Desulfobacterota; class Desulfovibrionia; order Desulfovibrionales; family Desulfovibrionaceae; genus CAYJAD01. Next base: position 10,617 of record CAYJHU010000040.1, read on the forward strand.
TGAATTCATGCTTAATTTTATTTTTCGAGCACGCTGCGAGACGCGCACCCTGCAAGGCCATTCAAGCTCTTGCGCTAAGGGTACGCGCAGTATTTCGGGGGCGGAATTGGACACAAGTTTCTCAATTATACTTCGAGGCTACCCCGCAAATCATCAAGACAATCGATGCACAGCTCTTGGCAAAGGGCTTGTAATTCATCAATTAACTTAAATGAAAAGTCAGGGCTCATAAAGTTTGCCGTGCCGATTTGTACCGCATGTGCACCCACCAAGATAAACTCAAGCACATCCATGGCAGAGCTAATGCCCCCAAGACCAATGACAGGAATTTTTACGCTTTGCGCCACCTGCCATACACAGCGTAGAGCCACGGGCTTAATGGCTGGTCCTGATAAACCACCTATAACATTGGCAATACTTGGTTTGCGTGTGCGTACATTAACTCCCATGCCCGATAGGGTATTGATGCAAGAAATCATATCCGCACCGGCACCTTCAACGGCTTTAGCAATGCTTGCTATATTGGTTACATTCGGAGAAAGCTTTACAATAACTGGAGTATTGCCAGATGCTTTACGCACGGCCTCGGTAAGGTTTGCGGCCATACGCTCATCTTGGCCAAACAAAATTCCGCCCTCATGCACATTGGGGCAAGAAATATTTACTTCCAGTGCTGCCACGCCTTCCTCAGCGCTAAGGATGTTTGCAAGGCTTGCAAAATCTTCGGCTGTAGATGCATAAATATTTGCAATTATAGGTGTTTCTCTCCATGGCAATTTGGGTAATTTTTCCTTTACAAAGGATTCCACACCGTCGTTTTGTAAACCCACGGCATTAAGCATGCCCGCTGCTGTTTCCATTACACGTGGCATGGCATTACCGGCACGCGGCTGTAAGGATAAGCCTTTTACGACTATGCCGCCGAGCTTTTCCAGCTTGCCGTAGGGTGCAAATTCTATCCCATAACCAAAGGTCCCACTTGCTGGAATGATAGGGTTTTTGAGGTGTAGTGGACGCGCCCCATCAAGGCATACAGAAAGTTGTGTCATTCTCTACCGCACTTTGCTAAAGGGTAATTTGATCAGCCCAAAAGATGGGCCCATGATTGCAGGTTTGTACCGGCCAATTTTTCTTATCTTGTACGGGCCAAGCATCAGTGGTTTTGGCAACGCAACCAAGGCATGCTCCAACGCCGCAAGCCATGCGGTTTTCAAGGGAAAGCTGTGTGCGTACATTTAATTCCAATGCATATTCTTGCACGGTTTTCAAAAATGGCTCTGGCCCACAAGCCAGCACAAGCCCTTTTTGTTCTGCAATTTCACGCATACTTTCTTTTACGGTGTACACAAAATTCGCAATTTCACCGGGCACAGATTCATGCAAAGTGTCCACAGTGATGCGTTCATTTAAGCTATCGAGAGGAAAACAGCGCAAAGAAGCACGGTGTCCAAAAATCATGCTTAAGTTCCAAGGCTTTGGATGCTCATGCACGTAGCCGACAAAGGGGACGATGCCCATACCACCGGCAAGGAGCAGGGTGGGGGTGTCCGGTTCTACCTTGAAAAAATTCCCGAGAGGACCCCAAACTTGTACGGTGTCGCCGCTTTTAAGCTCGGCCATGCGTGCTGTTCCCTTGCCGCAAACCTGAAAGAAACAGATAAGATGTTGGGCTGTTACGTGGCAAATTCCAAAGGGGCGCCCCCAAGGATGTTCAAGGCCAAAACTTTGTGGGCGCACCATGACAAATTGTCCGGGGTGCCATGACTCCCAGTCCGGTCTTTCAAGACGCAGGGCAAAAAATTTCTGTTTTTCTGCTGTTTCCATACCAAATGGTACAAGATCAAGCACTTTAAGCTGGGTAGATTGTGGCATATTAAATCCTTGGCTGACGGTGTAGTGGGCACATAGTAGATTTAAGCGCGCTATGGGTCAAGCTTTTGTGAAAGTAAATTTTACGAAAAAAAGTTTGCTATATTAAGTAATTAAAGTAAGCAATGAAATTAACCTGTTTTTATCTTAACGACTAAAAAATTGAGAGGCGCTATCTCCCAAAATCAGCGGTCGCAAAGAAAGGGGAGCATCGCCTTTGGGCATCCATGTGCACCATTTTAAGCTTGCTCAAAATGGAGACCTCTGCACAATTATTTTCAAATATAACTTTGCCAGTAAAACTTTAGAAAT
>CAYJHU010000041.1:0-12327 GCA_964369655.1 uncultured Desulfovibrionaceae bacterium
GTTGAAAATCCACGCATTAGGGTTTCCAAAGGGGATTATCCCCTTTGGCGGAGGGCTTGGGAGGCAGCGCCTCCCAAAAAAAATGATTGTTTTTTGTTACTTACTGTGGACGACGTGCAATGTCACCATTATCTAGCGCTTTAGCCGCCGCGTCCAAAATTCCATTTACAAATGAACGGGCGCTGTCCTCGCCAAACTGGCGTGAAAGCTCAAGAGCTTCATTAATGGCCACCTTGGCTGGAATATCGTGGCGAAAGAGCATTTCAAAAATGCCCATGCGCAAAATCGTCAATTCTATGCGTCCCATGCGTGAAATTCGCCAATTGTGCGAAAACTGCGCCAGCAACTCATCCAATTCTTTTTCTCGTGACCAAATGCCGGACACAAGCTCCCAAGCAAAGCCTTGAAAATTATCTTCGAGGCCGCCTTTTTCCACAAAATCGGGGGAATTTTTGAAAGCTGCACGCACGCCTTCCATACTATCTGCAGGGGTAAACGATAGCGAATACAACACTTGAAAGGCAAAGGAACGCTCTGTACGGCGCGTATTTTTTTTTGACATGAATAACCTATTATACTTTATGCTTATATATTTCGCACTGATTAGATATTTTCAAGCACGCGCACAGTTTCAAGCACAGCTGCCGCAGCTTCTACGCCCTTATTACCGGCTTTGGTACCGGCACGCTCGATGGCTTGCTCTAAATTATCGGTGGTTAAAAGTCCAAAGCCCACAGGCACGCCATACTCAAGTGATACCTGCGCAAGGCCCTTGGTGGCTTCATTGGCCACAAAATCAAAATGCGGTGTACCACCACGAATCACCGCGCCAAGAGCCAATATGCCATCGCAATCTTTTTTGGCGGCAATTTTTTTGCACACTACCGGCATTTCAAAAGCACCGGGAATGCGCACCACGGTAATATCTTTTTCAGCGCAGCCATGGCGCATCAAATAATCTACTGCTCCGCCTACCAAGCGATCCACAATAAAATCATTAAAGCGGGTGGCAATGATGGTAAATTTTAATCCCTTGGCATCTAACATGCCCTCAATGGTACGAATATTTGACATGTATTCCTCCGAAAAAAATATGAATTAAGGACGACTTCCAGACAATTTAGTAAATAAATGTCCCATCTTTTCCTTTTTAGTTTGCAAATAACACTCATTGTCTGCACAAGCTTGTGTTTCAATAGCCACTCGCTCCACAATTTCAATGCCATAGCCCTCTAAGCCAACAATTTTTTTAGGATTATTGGTCAGCATGCGCATTTGTCTTATGCCAAGGTCCACAAGAATTTGTGCACCTGTGCCATAATCACGTAAATCCGGCGCAAAGCCTAATTTTTCATTGGCTTGCACAGTATCTAAGCCTTGATCCTGTAAAGCATAGGCGCGAATTTTATTACTAAGTCCAATACCGCGACCTTCTTGACGCATATAAATCACAGCGCCGCGGCCTTCTTTTTCAATCTGCGTTAGTGCCGCCGCAAGCTGCCCGCGACAATCGCAACGTATGGAACCGAGCGCATCGCCGGTTAAGCATTCGCTGTGCACGCGCACAAGCACCGGCTCCGGCCCTGATAAATCACCCTTAACTATGGCTAGATGCGTGCCTGTGTCCATATCGCACTCATAGGCAATTACCTGAAAATCTCCATAAATAGAAGGAAGATGCGCTTCATCTACGCGGCGCACAGACACTTGTCCGCGTTGCATGCGATAGCGAATAAGATCCTTTACTGCGGCGATTTTAAGGCCATGTTCGGCCGCAAAAACTTCCAATTCCGGCAGACGCATCATCTCGCCATCATCATTCATAATTTCGCAAATAACCGCCGCATCCTTACAACCGGCAAGCACCGCCAAATCCACACTGCCTTCGGTTTGTCCTGCACGCACAAGCACACCGCCGGAACGCGCGCGTAAGGGGAAGATGTGCCCTGGGGTGACTATGTCTTCTGGGCGCACATCATCTGCCACGCAGGCCAAAATGGTGGTGGCTCTGTCCTTAGCGGAAATGCCTGTAGTCACGCCATAACGCGCCTCAATGGAAACCGTAAAGTTGGTGCCAAACTTTGAGCCATTACGCTGGGTCATAAGCCCAAGTTGCAATGTTTCGCAACGCTCTGCGCTCATGGGCAAGCAAATAAGGCCACGGCCATATTTAGCCATAAAATTTATAACTTCAGGGGTCACATGCTCAGCGGCAATGGTTAAATCCCCTTCGTTTTCACGGTCTTCATCATCCACCAAGATGATCATTTTTCCTTGGCGCATTTCCTCAATGGCTTCTTCAATGGTGCATAAAGGCATGATATCTTAATCCTTTAAGAATAGGCTTTATAAAAAGCCATGTTCTTGCAATAAATTTTCTGTAATTGCACTTGTGGTGCTTTTTTGTGCGCCCTGCTCTCCTACAAAAGGGCTAAGCATATGTCGCACATACTTACCGATTATATCTGTTTCAAGGTTAATATGAGTACCAACCTTCCACATACCCACTGTGGTTACGCTATAGGTTTCGGGTATAACATTTACCTCTAAAAAACCCATATCGCCCGCAATTCCGCAGTCATTCACGGTAAGGCTAATACCGTCCAAGGTCACCGAACCCTTCGTAATAACTTCTGGGCAAAATTTTATGGGAAACTGCACCCTAATGATGCGTGATTGTCCTGCACTACGTATTTGTGCAACCGTCCCCACGGTATCAACATGTCCACTCACAATATGCCCGCCAAGACGCTCGCCCACGGCAAGGGCACGCTCTAAATTAACAGATGCGCCGCTGTGTAATTGTCCAAGTGTGGTATGAGCAAGAGAATTGGCAGAAACGTAAGCAGAAAATGAATGTTCATCTCCGCTTTCTGCCGTGAGGCAAGCACCGTTAACGGCAATGGATTCACCAATTTGTAAAGCAGTGAGCGGAAAATTCGTATGCACAGTGAGGCGCATATCTTGACCGTGTGAATGCAAAGCATGCACCGTGCCCTGACCTTGAATAAGCCCGGTAAACATTACTTTGGCCTTAACATAATATGCATATCTTCGCCGTGCATTTCATAGTCAGTAATGCGTAAGGAAATGGCTTCGCTCATTTCAAGGGGGCTTTTTCCGTCAAAAATGGGGCGAGCTTCGTTGTCACCAAGAATACAAGGAGCCAAGTGCAAATGAAATTCATCCACAAGTCCCTGCTCAAGCAGACTGAGTGCCAGCTTTCCCCCACCTTCGCACAAAACATAGGGGCAATTTAACTCAGAATACAGACGCTTAAAAAATTCATCAAGCCTTGGCAGACGTGCCTTTGGATTGGGTAATGGCTCTGACCAAACCCTAGCACCAAGCTCAATAAGCGACATGGCAGTGGGTGAGGCTGCGCCGGCCGGTGAGGAATAAAAAATTAAATCTTTGGGGCGCTCTTGTAAAATAACATGCTCAAGCTTAACCGTTGAAAGGCGCGAGGTGACCACGCAAGCCAGCGGCTGCGGCCCTTGGACACCTTCTTCATAACGCACGTTAAGGCGTGGATTATCTTCACGAAACGTTCCGCCACCAATGACAATGGCGCCGCCTACCTTGGCAAGCTTTTGGCGCAAAATCTGCACGCGCCTACGTGAATCTTCTCCGCTCACCCATTGCGAATGACCGGTACGGGTGGCAATGCGCCCGTCCAAAGTAGAAGCCATTTTAAGCAATACATAGGGGCGCTTATGCTCTTGCCAGCAGATAAAATCTGCTACAACATCACGGCATAGCTGCTCTTCTACGCCCATTTCTACCACAACGCCCTGCTCTGCTAAATATTCTGCACCGCCGCCAGCAACGGGGTTGGGGTCTTTAAGTCCCACTACCACATGCTTTATGCCAGCTTGCACTATGGCCTCGGTACAAGGACCGGTCTTTCCATGATGATGACATGGCTCAAGCGTCACCACCAAGGTGCACTTGCTCACATCAACACCCTTGGCCTTGGCGTCATTTAAGCAATTGATTTCGGCATGTTCCTTACCGCACTCCTGATGCCATCCCTCAGCCACAATGGCGCCATCACACACAAGTACTGCGCCAACTGTAGGGTTTGGGTACACATCAAAGCGACCTTGCTTAGCAAGCTCAATGGCTCGAAGCATGTATGCTGAATAAGGAGATTTTTTCATGCAACTTCTCCGTTAGGGCGTTCCATTTGAATATATTTTATCCCTGATTCATTGAGCATTTCAAGCCCCAAGGGATCAGGATAGTGTTCCACATAATAGATAGCATTTATTCCACAGTTTATCAAAAGCTTAGAGCATATTCCGCAAGGGAATGTTGTACAGTACAAATCTGCCCCGCTAAGGCTAATGCCATGCGTGGCACATTGCACGATAAGATTTTGCTCTGCATGTATGGCACGGCAAATTTCGTGGCGCTCTCCTGAAGGAATGCCAAGCTCTTGCCGCAAACAGCCAATATCAAGGCAATGCGCAAGACCAGACGGTGCGCCGTTGTAGCCAGTGGCCAAAATCCTGTTATCTTTAACAGCAATGGCTCCAACCTTACGACGCAAACAGGTACTGCGCTCTGCTACCATGTAGGTAATGCGCATAAAATATTCTGACCACGGCAATCTTTGCATACAACCCTCATTACATCCTGTATACATACACCCTCTTTCTCATTTTGCCAAGTAAGAAAAAAGATAAAAAATTTTCTTCGCATGCCCCCCAAAAATACAACACACCCTGCGTTAATTGTATTTTTTTAGCAGTCTGTTAAGCGCATTATGCGCCTAGCTGTATTATTAACAATAAAACTCCATCGCCATGAAAATTTCCCCTCCCACAAAAAATAACTAAATCCAAAATTCCAAAAGTCCAAAATTGACAAGAACGCTGTAAGTGGCTACACGAAAAGGCACAAAGGGGATTAGCATGACAGAACAAAAGAAAATTGCCATTATTGGCGGTGGATTAGCCGGAACAGAGTGTGCTTTAATTTTAGCAAAGCATGGTATTGCCTGCACATTATTTGAGCAAAAACCACAGCAAATGTCACCGGCGCATGAACTACCTGCCTTGGCAGAGCTTGTATGCTCAAATTCTTTACGCTCCAATGAGCTGGCCTCGGGTATTGGCTTATTAAAGCAAGAATTACGAGAACTTAATAGCCCCTTTATGCGTCATGCCGATGCTTGCGCTGTGCCTGCAGGTAAAGCCCTTGCAGTGGACAGAGGACTTTTTGCGCAAAGTATTACCGAAGAAATTGAAGCTAATGATAATATTGAAGTAATAAGGTTACAAATACAAAGCCTTGATGATGAAAATCTTACTGGCTTTGACGAAATAGTTTTGGCGGCTGGGCCCTTGATGTCTGATTCACTTGCCAAGTCTTTGGGGGAATATACCGGCAATACTGAATTATATTTTTATGATGCCATTGCGCCCATTGTTTCTGCTGACTCCTTGGACAGAAATATTATTTTTCGCGCTTCTCGCTATCAAGAGCCGGAAGAGGCCGCCGAAAGCGGTGAATATTTGAATTGCCCCATGGAAAAAGATGAATACCTTAAGTTTTACGATGCCTTGCTTGAGGGCGAAAAGGTGCAAGCCAAGGATTTTGAGCAAGAAATACACTTTGAAGGTTGCATGCCCATTGAAGCCCTTGCCAGTCGAGGCGTGCGCACGTTGACCTTTGGTCCTTTGAAGCCTGTGGGCTTTGTGGACCCGCGCACGGGTAGGCGCCCCTATGCGGTAATACAATTGCGCACGGAAAATCTTAATGAATCCATGTATAATCTGGTTGGATGTCAAACAAAATTGACCTATAAGGCCCAGCAAGAAATTTTTCGTTTGATTCCCGGCCTTGAGCAAGCGGAATTTGTACGCTTTGGCTCTATGCATCGTAATACTTATGTCAATGCGCCTAGAGTGCTTGGCGAAAATTTATGCCTGAAGGGACATGAGGGCGCACGCAAAATCCGTTTAGCCGGACAGGTTACCGGTGTCGAAGGTTATGTAGAATCAGCCGCTTGCGGTCACTTTGCGGCCTTGCATATTATTTCAGAATTACAGGGAAGCACATTGAATATTCCGCCGGTGGAAAGTGCGCTGGGGGCACTTTTTACGCATTTGCGCACTCCTGTTAAGAAGTTCCAACCGTCCAATGCTCACTTTGGGCTTATGCCGGAACTTGGCGTGCGCGCTAAGAAAAAAGAACGCAAAGCACTGTATGCCGAAAGGGCGCGTGAGTGCTTTGCAACTTGGCTTGCTGAGCATAAACTTACCGCAAAAGAAGGCTAACTTTCCTGTCTTTTGAAAACCCAAAAACTTGTGATGGGTAAAAGGTAGAGAAAAAAGGCATAGAAAATACTTGTTACCGGTGCTTGGACATTGGCTAAAACCACAGAACAAGCGATATTCCAAGGAATAAGGCCGGCAATGAGCACGGTTGAATTTTCAATGGCATGGGCAAGCTTTTCTTTGCTATTGTACTGTTCTTCGCACAGTGATTTCGTCAAAAAAATGGATAAAGTTTGATTGCAGGTAAGCATGCAAGTAACAATGGCAGTGATCACAGTACTTCCAAAAGGGCTTATTTTTTCAGCTAGATGGTTGATGTGCACCTTAATATTTCCAAAAAGATTGGTCACATGAAATATCCCCATATATGCCGAAGCAATGGAAACAATACAAGCCACTGTCAGCATGGAGAGCAATCCTCCGCCCCCAAGTATGGCATTTAAGGCAGCATCATGACTTTGAAAACCATTCCAATATATCTGCAATAATTCTGTAACAGGCATTTTTTGCACCAAAACACAAAGAATACTCGCACTTATAATACCCCATAGCATAATATTTTTTGCATTAACCTTAAAGCAAGCTAATAAAATCATAATAATAGCCGGCGAAGCCGTGTACCACGGCAGCTGAAAGTGCCTCTCAAAAAGTGCTAAGCTTTGCAAAGGCATATCATTTTGCTCAACGGTAAAGCCCAGCAAAATATAAAGCAATGAGCTTAAAATAAAGGGTAAAATGCAGGAAGAGAACATATTTCTTAAATTCACAAAAATTTGCGTCTGCGTTATTTTTGCAACCAAGTGCGCACTTGAGGACGTAATGGACATTCTGTCCCCAAAGTAACTTCCTGACAAAATTGCCCCTCCTAAATAGGCAGGATGTATCTCCAAAACATTCCCGATGGTCATGCAAATGACCCCCATAGTGGCTGAAGTGCCAAAAGAAGTACCAGTAAGCAAGGAAATAAATACGCAAAGCAAAAATGTACTAAAAATAAAGAGCGATGGAATAAGAATATGACTACTGCTGACCACAAGCATGGCAATGGTGCCGGAGGCGCGCCATGTGGCAGTAAGAATGGCGATGAGGCAAAAAAGTAAAAGCAAACTTCCTATATTTTTAGCATTATTCCAGGATTCAAAAATAAGCTCTTTCGCGCTACAGCCCTTGTAAAGTCCATATAAAAAAAAGAGGACGTAGCCAAAACTTAAAGCATAGAGTAGGTGAAAGCCCAAAAGCATGGTGGCGAGCAGTACCAAGGCAAAGATGGCAATGACGAGATATTCCAAGAGTATTACCTTTGGTAAAAACCTTGATATTAAGGCAGAAATAAGAATCTTCCTTGCCATATGAAATATGCTCAAAAGCACGCCCACATACAGCAAGGAAGCATTTAATTTTATAAATAATAACTACTAGTTGTAGTAATAGTAATTATCTCTTTTTTCTTGTTGGTTACCCACAAGACCACCGGCAATGGCGCCGATGCCGGCACCTGCTAAGGCACCCCAACCTGCATAACCACCGGAAATAGCAGCAATACCTGCTCCGGCTGCACCGCCAAGAGCCGCGCCACTTAAAGCGCCTTGACTGGTTTTAGACATATTAGTGCAACCAACGCCGCTGGCCAGTGCCAAAGCTAATATGCTGATGAGAGCTATCTTTTTCATACTTACCTCGCTTACAATTTAGGTTGCATTACATGTTTCCACAAAACCCTAAATACAGGCGTGGATTGTTTATCTTTATTGTTTTGGTACCAAGCGTCAATTTCATCAACAATGGTATCTCTGGTGGTGTTTTCAAAGGCTGTAATCCAATTTCTTGGGAAAAGCCCAACAGAAGCTAAAATACTAGCCTTGTCTGTAGGCTTGCCATTTTTTTGAGCAAAATGCTCAGCAATGGCATACTCAATGCTTACGGCGCACTCAACACCATAGATGAGGGCTTTTTTGTTGGCATCATCCGAAGACAACCACACCGTGCCCGTCAATTGCTTTAAAGGGTTAACCTTGGCAAGAGCCATGCTGGCGCTAAAGCACAAGCATAAGGCGATAAAAGAACTTAAAATGACTTTTTTCATATTTTTCTCCTTTATGAAGCTTTTTTGCGTGTACTTTTTTCACAGTGTTTTGTCAATTATATTTAGCCCATTCGCCGTCAAGAATGTTTAAAACATAAACGTCACCTGTAACGCACACAGCAAAATGTTTTTCCGTTTGAAAACGTTCTGTGGTCATGGTTCCATACTTAATTATATTGCAACGATGCCCGTGGATTTTTTCACTCCCCGCGTCCATAATCGTTTTGCCATTTATTTTATCACCTAGAGCTTCTATCAAAAGTTGCTCCAGATCTGCATCGTTCATGGGTGTAGCGCTTGGTTTGCTAAAGGTAGGCGGCGTTTTTTGATGCACAAAGCTTCCTGTAAGCTTAACATAGGCAATATCAATTTGGCGTTTATCTTGTGCCATGGAACGAGTTTTTACCGTAAACTGTCCGGTTTTATTCATGATTAATTCCATGCTATGGGCTTTATTTTTAGCACTTTGTGCACCAAAAACCACAAAGCCTTTGTCTACAAGCTTGCCGAATTTATCATAGCCCAAAATAGCATCTGCAGCACGTATTTCTAAAAACACAAAGGGAGTGGTTGCATCTTTTTCTGCACTCCACCAGCCCACATAATCAGCCAGCATGGCGGCGTCTTTTGCACTGGGCTCGGCCAAGGCGTCGTCAAAATTATACACTACAAATAAGCATGAAAGTAGCATGGCGAAAAGGGGAAAAAACATTTTTTTTCTCATAACTATCCTATTACATTTGAGTTTAACGTTTTACGTCATGTTCTTGTGCGGCCAAGATTCGCTCTTGTAAAAGAGCAACCCCTTGAGCTGCATGATTTAAACCATTATAAAAAGAAAATAAAGCTATAACTTCTTCGGTCTTATTGCCACGAAACATCCCCGCCTCATGCACGCTGGCAAAGCGTATGGCACGATCTTCAATCAAAGGACGTAACGGTTTGGGCGCTGGTTTTTCAGTATCAGCAAGCCACAGTAAGGTAGCAGTAAGCGCTTGTGTCACTTCTTCTATAATTTTAACAGCTTCTGGTGCAGTTGTTGTACTGTCGGCCGTATCCAAAGAATCAAACATAGTAGATAAGCACATGCGCAATTCATCAATAAGGCGCACGCTATGCGGCAAAAGTGGATATTCTCGATAAATATGCGCCAATTCATATTTACGAATTCGGTAAAATTTTTGAGTATTGTTACTGATTTCGTTCAGTAAAGTAAATAAAACTCGGGGCGAGATGTCATGCTTATGATGCAAAAAATAAGCGCTGAGTTTTTTAATAATATCAGCAACATCTGCAAATTGCTTCTTGGTTACTTTATTCACCCCCGAGGCTGCGGACGTTGGCAAAATCAACATGGAAACAAGCAAAGCCGTCACAAAGCCAATGCCAAGCTCCATAACCCTCTGTAAGCCAAAGAACAAAACCTTTCGCTCTTCATTATGCCCAAGTAGTAAAACAAAAACCGCCGTAACCCCCGCGGTCTTAAAGCGCTCATCCCAAAGCTCCATAAAAGCACAAATTGGCACTGCCACTGCCAGCGCCATAAGTCGCCCCTCAAGGGTCGGAGGCATCACTATGGCTAAGGTTAAGCCAAGGATAACCCCAATTACAGTACCAAAAAGACGCAAAACTGTCAGCTCAAGCGAGGTAGACATGTTCACCTGCATAACCATGAGCGTAGCCAGCGGCGCCCATAGGCTATATTGAAATCCCAGCAATTCCGCAAAAGCATATGCCAATATACAGGCAAGCCCCACCTTCAAGCTATAGATAAAGTTAATTTTGGTGGATGCTTCCACAAATTTATGCGGCAAAGATTTCCAATAACTAAAACTAAAAGCAAGCTTTGGCCCAAGCGCAAAAGAACGCAATAAAGTATTCCACGCTCCATGCGTTTTTATTTTTTTATGTTCAGGCATGATGAAGAATATAATCTATTTTAAGTAGCTTGCAAAGCTAATTTTAACCTGCCCAAGGGAGCCTTCACCTAGCATCCCAACACTCTTTTATTAAAAAATTTCCACTTTCCCTTTGTGCTTTTGTATGCTAGCTTCAATGGGTATAATTTTAACGGTATCGCTTACAAAAAAGGAGTTCTTATGCCACTTATTGGACCACACGAAATGTTTGCCCGCGCCTATGCAGAAGGCTTTGCCATTGGCGGTTTTAATGTTAATAACATGGAGATAATTCAAGGCATTATGCAAGCTGCCGCCCAAGAAAAGTCTCCTGTCATTTTGCAAGTTTCTGCTGGTGCACGCAAATATGCCGGCCAAAACTACATAATGAAGCTTGTGGAAGCTGCCCTAGAAGAAGCCGATGTACCTGTGGTTGTTCACCTAGATCACGGCCCAAGTGTAGAGATGTGCAAAGCCTGCATTGACGGTGGCTTTACCTCCGTTATGATTGATGGCTCACATTTATCCTTTGAAGAAAATATCGCTATTACCAAAGAAGTTGTTGAATATGCCCATGATAAAGGCGTCTGGGTCGAGGCCGAACTCGGAACACTGGCCGGCATTGAAGAGCACGTACAGTCTGACGTGCATATTTTCACTGAGCCAGACCAAGCCGTAGAATTTGTTGAGCGTTCCGGCTGTGACTCCCTTGCCATTGCCATCGGTACAAGCCACGGAGCCTACAAATTCAAAGGCGAAGCAAAGCTTGATTTTGAACGCCTTTATAAAATTGCAGAGCTACTCCCCAAATATCCTCTCGTATTGCACGGCGCATCTTCTGTACCACCAGAGTTTGTAGAAATGTGCAATAAGTACGGTGGCAACGTTGGTGGAGCTAAGGGCGTGCCCGAAGACATGCTACGCCAAGCTGCCAAGTCCGGTGTTTGCAAAATCAATGTAGACACAGACATTCGCCTTGCCATGACAGCTTCCATTCGCAAATTTTTCACAGATAGCCCAGAACAATTCGACCCTCGCGGCTACTTAAACCCCGCCCGTGTCGCCGTAAAAGAAATGGTCGCCCACAAGATCCGCGAAGTAATGGGATCTTCCGGTAAAATTTAATTATCCTTTTTTGTGGAGGGGAAATTTTTTTGAAAAAAAGTTTCCCCTCCAACACCCTCCGCATTGCTCTTGATTTGCGTAAAACTCGCAAGCTCGTTAACGCAAACGCTTCACGCCCGTTGGGTCAGCCTTCAAAAAACTTTCATTGAAACGGAATATTATTGTTAATAATATATCTCGGTACATGATATTCTTCAAAAATTTTGACTAGATGGTTTTATCATCAATCAATATAAATTGCATTATCGCGTTTAATATTTGTATTGCCAGCAAATCAACACTGCCGCAGGCCGGGCTTTTGGAAATACGCGAAGCGGATTTGCAAAAGGTACGGACTGCTGGTTTTTATGCGCTTTTGAGTGGCTTGTAAGATTTTTTCAGCTCGCAAGGAAGAAAGCGTTTTGTAAATTTTAGCGTACTTAAGTACGTGAATTTGCAAAACGCTTTCTGACGATGCGAGATGGAAAAAGATGAAGACACCAAAAGCGCACAAAAGTATTACAAAAAGCGCCATAGCTACTTTAAAAAATAATCACAAAAACTTAAAAACACTACTCAAAAAGCGGCGTTGAAAGATAACGCTCTGCTCCATCACAAATAAAAGTAACTATACGCTTTCCTCGCATATGCTGCTTCGCAGCTAACTGCAAAGCAGCATAAACATTAGCTCCAGACGAAATACCACAACTTATACCCTCAACACTTTGAAGTTTCTGTGCGGTAATAATGGCATCTTGCGTGCTCACTGTGCAAACTTCACTTATAATATCACGACGTAAAATATCAGGAACAAAATTAGCCCCTATGCCTTGAATACCATGCGGGCCACTCTTTCCTGCTGACAAAAGCGGAGATTCGGCTGGCTCCACCCCTACAATATGTAAATGCGGAAGATGCTCGCGTAAAAAAAGCCCCGTGCCTGAAATGCAACTGC
>CAYJHU010000042.1:0-12241 GCA_964369655.1 uncultured Desulfovibrionaceae bacterium
ACACCAAAAAGATTATGGCTTTAGAAGTTGACTGGACAGTTGACCACGGTCCTTATTCTGAATTTGGTGACCTTTTAACCCTTCGCGGCGCACAATTCTGCGGCGCTGGTTATGGTATCCCCAACATGCGCGGTACAGGCCGCACTGTTGCCACCAACCACGCTTGGGGCGCTGCCTTCCGCGGTTACGGCGGCCCTGAAATTGAATTTGCCTCTGAGTCCTGCATAGACGAATTGGCATTAAAGATGGGCATCGATCCATTAGAACTTCGCGCCATTAACCACTATCGTGAAGGCGATACCACACCTAACCAACAAACTCCTGAAGTATTAAGCTTCGCAGAAATGTTCGACATTATGCGTCCTAAATACGAAGAAGCCAAAGCTCGCGTAGCAAAAAACAGCACTGCTGAAGTAAAACGCGGCGTTGGTCTTGCTCTTGGTGTGTATGGCGCCGGTCTTGACGGGCCTGACAATGCCGAAGCTTGGGTACAACTTGATGAAGACGGCGGCATTACCGTAGGTAGCTGCTGGGAAGATCACGGCCAAGGGGCTGATGCCGGCGTTGTTGGTACTGCGCATGAGGCCTTGCGTCCCATCAATCTCCCCATGGATAAGATTCGCCTCGTTATGAACGACACCAGCAAGGCTCCAAACTCCGGTCCTGCCGGTGGTTCACGCTCACAAGTTATGGTTGGTAACGCCATTCGCGTAGGCTGCGAAATGCTCATGGCTGCCATGAAGAAAGCCGACGGTAGCATGCATGACTATGCTAGCATGAAAGAAGCTGGTCTTGAAACTCGCTACTTGGGTGTTTGGACCGCTAAGGCCACCGAATGCGACTTGAAAGCTAAGGGCGCTCCTTTCTCCTGCTACATGTATGGTCTCTTCCTTGCTGAAGTTGGCGTAGAAATTGCCACAGGTAAAACTACAGTAGAAAAATTGACCATGGTTGCCGACATCGGCTCCGTAAACAATATTGTTATCACCAATGGTCAAATCTACGGTGGCTTAGCTCAAGGCGTTGGCCTTGCCCTCACCGAAGATTATGAAGACCTCAAAAAGCACAGCACCATGAGCGGCGCAGGTATCCCCAACATTAAGGATGTACCTGACAATATGGAAATTTATTATGTGCAAACACCACGCCCCGAAGGCCCCCACGGTGCATCCGGTGTAGGTGAAATCCCGCTTTGCGGACCTCACCCAGCCATTATCAATGCCATTGCCAACGCTTGCGGCGCCCGCGTACGTAACTTGCCTGCCCGTCCTGAAAAGGTTTTGGCAGCCATGCCTAAATAATAGCGTTATCTAGCTGGAGGAGGGCTTTTTGAAAAAAGCCCTCCTCCAGACCACCTCCCAAAAACTTTTTACTCGAATTTTCCTTAGGGAAAATTCTTTTGTATTAAAACCAAACTCTATTATTTCAACATTTCCAAATCGTTATATTTTCAACTTGTTGAAAATATAACGCGTAAGGGTTTCCAAAGGGGATAATCTCCTTTGGCGGAGGGTTTGGGAGGCAGAGCCTCCCAAAAAATTTCATCGGAGTTTTTTTGTGGATCAAAGTAAACTACACAGCATAGAATCACACTGCACCCAAGAGGCCATGCCGCAATGTCAGGCGCATTGCCCCTTACACCTTGATGTGCGTGCATTTATGGGCGCCATGCGTGATGAAAAACTTAACGATGCGCGAAAAATCTTAGAAAAGCATCTCCCAATTCCCAATATTTTGGGTAGGATTTGCGATCATCCTTGTGAGGGCTATTGCCTGCGCCGCGATTATGGTGGAAGCCTTGCCATTCAGAGCTTAGAAAAGCTTTGTCTTGAAAATTCACAAAAGCAAGGTAAATCTTTTCCACGTCCGCCCAAAGCACAAAAAATTGCCATCATCGGCAATGGCATTGCAGGCTTGGTGGCTGCCTTTGAGCTTGCCAAAAAAAACTTTCCTGTGACCATTTTTCATGAGCACAGTGCTGATAATTTCTTATTGCAAAATTTTTCTGCGCTCAAGACAGAGCATATTCAAGCAGAACTTGAACTTTTACAAAAACAGCATGCCACATTTGAAAATGCTGAATTAACAGTTGAATTTTTTGAAAAGTTGCAAAGTGACGAGCAGTTTAGCGCTTACTTGATAGACGCACATGCTGCCACGTCCATTGCTGAGTCCTTACATGCAAAGTCAGACAATTACACCATGCACGTCCAAGATTGTATTTGCATGGCTGGCAGTCTTGAACAAAGCCCCACGGGTGAAAGCTATGCTTCGCCGGCAAAACAAGCTGGCCAAGGCAGACAAGCGGCGCTATCGCTGGAGCGACTGGTCACCAATGTTTCTCTTATGGCTGGGCGCGAAGACACCCTTGGGCAGAGTAATTTGCACACTCCCTTAACAGGTTTAACTCACAAAACTGCGATTTTACCACAATCCGGTCTTGAATATAATCTTAGCGAAGCTGCAACAGAAGCCGCTCGATGTATTCAGTGTGAGTGCATGCAATGTGTTAAAGAATGTGTGTATTTACAAAAACATGGTTCCTTTCCTCGCAATTATACAAGACAAATTTACAATAATACTGCCATTGTACTTGGTGACCATAAGGCCAATAAACTCATTAATGGTTGCATGTTATGTGGTCAGTGCACAGAAATTTGTCCCGAGCGCTTTTCCATGATTGAAGTGGTCATTGACGCGCGTGAAGATATGGTGGAAAAAAATTATATGCCGCCATCGGCCTTTGAATTTGCTGTGGAGGATATGCTCAGCGCCTCACAAAGCCCCTGCTCGCTCTTTATGCGCGCCCCGCATAGCAGCGAAAATCCAAGCCATGTATTTTTCCCAGGCTGTCAGCTCTCAGCCATGCGAGCAGAACAAGTGCTAGCCATGTTTGAATTTTTATGCGAGCAAAAAAAGGATATTTCTGTAGGGCTTATGCTTTCTTGTTGCGGCATTCCTGCCTATTTTGCTGGTCAAAAAGAAAATAATCTTGAACACATGCAAGAGCTTGAAAAGCATTGGCAAGAGCTTGGCAAACCCACGCTCATCATGGCTTGTGCCTCCTGTTTGCGCCAATTCTCAAGCTTTATGCCGCATATTCCTTGTATATCCTTATGGGAAATACTCGTTCCGCTCACACAGCAAAATGTAAACCTTCCCAAACAAGATTTAAGCCTGCATGATCCCTGCGGAGCGCGCAACAATCCAGCATGGCAGACTGCCGTGCGAACCCTTGCCGAAGCACAAGGGATAAGCATTATTGAGCATCCATTGCAGGGCAATCAGACGCCTTGTTGCGGCTTTGGGGGGAATGTTTGGTGCTCACAGCCTGATCTTGCAGAAGATGCCACCAAGAACCTTGCACAAAGCGTGTATGATAAAACAGGCCAAGATACGGCCTTGGTATCTTGTATTATGTGCCATGAAAGATTACAAAAAATTGGTAAAACCAGCCTACATGTCTTGGATATTTTACCTTATATTCCGCAGGCAAAAAAACAAGTTATGGGCATGTCGGCGCGGCGTGCTGAGCGGGCTCTTCTGGTTGAAAAGGTGTTAGAACGCTTTGGAAATGAATCGCTCTTACCCATAAGTGCTGAAGATCAAAGCCTTACGCGCAAGAATGCCATTAGCGGACACAATTTTTTATTTATCGAGCCAAAACTCTTGCAAGAACTTGAAGCTAAGCATATTTTACATCAAGACCTTGCCGTGGCAGTGCGCATGGTAGAAGAGCATAAAGCACGCTTTGTGGAGCGAGAAAGCGGACATTTTGTGGGAGCTTGGTGCCCGCGTCATGTCACGTTTTGGGTGCGCTATTCACACTTAGCCGCAGATGATCCGCGCGGCGCATTTCATCTTCACGATGCATGGTGCCACCGCATGACGGTTCCAAATTCAATCCCTACAATTCCTACAGACGGAAAATAATATGAGTAGTATTGGCCCATCATATGCACCTGACGCCGGTGACTGGATTTGTGAGCGTTGCCAATGCGCGCTTGAGCAAAAGAAAATGAATGTTTTTTATTTGAAAAACTCCTTTGAAGTTTCTTTGCCCGCCTGCCCCAAATGCGGCCTCACCCTGACTCCAAAATCCCTTGCCAACGGAAAAATGTTGGAAGTGGAAAGATTGTTGGAAGATAAATAATGATGAATGAACTTCCCTTGCGTCCCGGTGGGATTGAATTAACACAGCGCGCCCTTCGACTTTGTCCATTTTCAAAACATGAGATGATTCTTGATATAGGCTGCGGGCACGGTCAAAGCGTTGATTTCATGCGCCATCTGGGTTTTAAGGCCTATGGCCTTGACATAGACCAAAAATATTGCGCCCCCAATAAAAGCCTGTGTGCCGATGCCTTACACCTTCCCTTTGCCCGTCAAAGCCTTGGTGGCATTGTCAGTGAATGCGTTCTCTCGCTTATGCCGGATACACACGCCGCCCTTGAACATTGGCATGCAATATGTCAGCCCAATGCCTATTTGCTCTTACATGATGTTTTTGCCAAAACTCAAGGCACGCAAGGACTTAACAGAAGAGAGTTAAAGCGCTCCTTAAAGAAAATCGGATGGACTGTTTTGCATGTTGAAGACTGCGCATATTATTTAATTCCATACGCTGCACAATTGCTTTGGCATGACCAGGCGTGTGACACCTTAGATCATTGGAAAAATAGTACATATGAGCTATGGATAGCTCAAAAAAACTAAAGAGAACACAATGAACCCACTACTTATGGAAATTCTTCCACTTGTTCACAAAGGCTATTGCTGTAGCCAATTACTCATGCATATTTTTTTGCAAAGCGTGGGCGAAGAAAATCCGCAACTTGTGCGCTCCATGCAAGGTTTATGTATTGGCATGGGCGGACAAGAAGGGCCGTGTGGATTGCTTCCTGCCGGTGCGTGTATCTTAAGTCTTATAGCAGGGCGCGGACATGATGATGACAGTGCCCACCCCTCACTCATGCCCATGGTTCAAGAATATCATACCTGGTTTGTTATGCATACTAAAAGCCAAGGGCAGTGTGCGGAACTTCTCACTTCCTTTCAAGCCCAAAGACAAGAAGCCATCAACCAAAGTAACGGTGGCGGGCATAGCCTGTGCGGACAATTGCTTGCGGATTGCTGGGAAGAAATATGCACTATTTTAGAAAGTTATCAGATAGATATGGAACTTAAAAATTAAGATAACTTATTAAAATTTTGCGGAAAGGGCTTTTTTCAAAAAACGACCCGAAAGGTTTGTAGCCCCAAAAAAAAATCATCAATGAAACTAATACATAAAACTCAAAGCCTGTGCCCCGTGTGTTTGCGCACCCTTGATGCCCACTATGTGCAAAAGGGACAAGATGTCTTTTTCGAAAAATCCTGCCCAAGCCATGGGCTTTTTTCTGTGCCGGCTTGGATGCATAAACCAAACACTCCAGATTTTGAAACGTGGTGCCAAAATTTACGACCCTCTTTGAACATTCCTTCTAAAAACTGCCCCCATAATTGTGGCCTATGTAACCAGCATATTCGAAAAAGCTGCTGTGTGCTTTTAGAAGTAACAAAAAATTGTAATATGTCTTGCCCCATTTGCTATGCCAGCGCTGAAGGAAAAAGCCATGCGGATTTGACACTTGCTGAAATAGGCACACGCCTTGATTCACTTATGCAAAATGCCGGCGCCGTAAATATCCAAATTTCCGGTGGAGAACCCACTGTACGAAATGATTTAGCAAGTATTATTAGTCTTTGCCACGAAAAAGGCTTTCCCTTTGTACAGCTAAATACCAATGGCCTGAACCTTGGAGACAGTAAAAATGGCGCACAATATACACAGTCACTTAAAGACGCCGGACTTAATCTTGTATATTTACAATGGGATGGCTTAGACGATAAGGTATATACTCCTTTACGCGGCGGCAATTATGCGAAGATTAAAGAACAAGCCTTGCACAATTGCATAGAGGCTGACCTACCTGTGCTCCTCGTCATAACTTTAGTACGTGGCATTAATGAAGATAAACTTGGTGAAATATTAGAAAAAGCCATAGCATATGGCCCTGTGGTGCGCGGTATACATATTCAGCCGGTGGCATCTTTTGGGCGCTACCCTTGGGAGCAGTTGCAAGCGCCGCGCCTAACCCTACCTGAAGTTATGCATGCCCTTGAAATACAAAGCCATGGGATGCTACAAGCAAGCCATTTTCATGCCCCAAACTCAGAGCACGCGCTCTGCTCCTTTAGTGCCTTGTACGAAAGACAGGCGGCTGGCCTTATGCATCTTGGACAATTGTCTTGCTGTCAGCCTGCAACAGAAACTACCAGCTCACCGCAAATTATTGCGCGAGAGTTTGTGGCACGGCATTGGGCAGGTGATAATAATTCTCTCCCTACAAATCAACACATTAAGCAAGATGATTTTGATCGGTTTTTACAAAAAAGTAGTTTTAAACAGCGTTTTACTGTGTCTTGTATGGCTTTTCAGGATGCGTATTCCGTTGACTTAGCTCGCTTACGCCTTTGTCACATCCATATTGCCGAAAAGAACGCAAAGTTAATGCCTTTTTGCGCCTACAACCTTACTTCCAGTCAGGGTTTTGCCCTGCATAGGAATAAAGAGCATGTCTAAAGAACTCCAACCCAGCGTTTTGGATGCATGGCTTGCAAAAAAATTGCCCGCTCATGCAAATACTCTCGACTTCCCTACCCGTCTTTATGCCGAACAGTGGGAACGTTTTTGTGAAACCCTGAGCTACGCTAAAAGCAATTCCTCCTTTTATGCCAAGATGTTAGAGAGTATTGAAACGACAAGCCTAAGCCCAGATGTCCTTTGCAATTTGCCCTTTACCACTGCTCAGGATTTGCAACACTGGGAACAATTTCTTTGCACGTCTTTAAGTGATATTGAACGCATGGTCAGCCTGCAAACCTCCGGCACCACCAGCCCACCCAAACGACTGGCTTTTAGTGAGGAGGACTTACAAGCCACCAAGGATTTTTTTGCTGTGGGTATGAGCCAACTTGTGGCAGCGCAAGAAACTTTGCTGGCACTATGGCCGGCGGCCCAGCTTCCGCAAGGGGTGACTGCACTACTTCGCTCTGCCCTTGCCGTAAAAAATATTACTGTCGTATCCTCTGATCCTGCCGTTAGCGTAGAGAATCTCAAAGCCGCACTTATGGAGCACAATCCACATTGCGTAGTGGGAGCACCAAGCCAGCTCACCGTCTTGGCTGATCTTCTCGAAAACACAGAGCATATGCAGGATATAAAACAAAAAAATGCTCCCCTAGCCCTTTATTCTGTACTCAGTAGTGGTGAAAACGTTACTCCCTCTTTACAAAATCGTTTGCAAAAACTAGGACTTATGCACCTTGACCACTATGGAATCACCGAAAGTGGCTATAGTATTGGGGTTGAATGTCCTGCAAAAAATGGCTATCATATACGCGAACTTGACGTATTTATTGAAATTATAAATATTGATGGTCATACTGCCATGCCCAATGGAGAAGAAGGTGAAATCGTCATCACCACCTTAAATCGTAAGGCTATGCCCCTTATTCGCTATCGTACCGGTGATGTGGCAAAAATTCTCACTAACCCTTGCCCTTGTGGTAGCCCCTTGCGGCGGCTCTCTCCACTGCTTGGGCGCATCATACGCAATGGCAAGCTGTACAGTATAGAACAATGCAACAAAGGAAATTTATATGAAAGAACTGCTCCAGCAACTTTGTGATTTATTAGAAAAAAACACTCCCGTAGTGCTGGTCAGTGTGGTACAGCATAAAGGCTCTACTCCACGCGGTGGCGGCTCCAAAATGCTCGTGACCGAGGCCGGCCTTGTAGCTGGCACCATTGGAGGAGGTCTCGCCGAAGGAATGTGCATTGAACACTGCGCGCATATTCTTTCGACGCAGCAAACAGAGATGAAGCATTTTAACCTCACCGGACACATGGCTGCCCAAAGTGAAATGATTTGTGGTGGTTCTCTTGATGTTTTACTCTGCCCCCTTCAAGGTAAAGATGATTTGGCTTTTTACACTGCCTTACTTCAAAACATGCAAGAAGACTCCATCTATGTATTACAACAAATTAATGAACAAGGTGAAATTTTTCGCTCCTTAAAAGTCAATGCCCTCTGGCAAAAGGATATTTCCACCAAGGATACTTTATCAGAATCTGAAAAGAATGCTTTATTGCAAAAGCTCCCTAAGGGTGAAGAAAGTATGCTTATAGAAGATAAAGGGCAATGCTTCATTGTGGAAAAATACATTTCCCCTTGGCAAATGATTATTTTAGGAGGAGGCCATATTTCTCGCCCCACGGCAGAAGTAGCGAGCCTTGCCGGTTTTCAAGTAATTGTCATGGATGATAGAGAAGAATTTTCACAAAAAGAACGCTTCCCGACGGCAAAAGCTACGCATACCGTGATAGATTTCAAAAACTGCTTTGAGCTATGCCCCCCAAAAGCCAATACTTGCCTTGTTATTGTCACCCGCGGACATGTTCACGATAAGTCTGTGCTTGAACAAGCCCTCGAAACTGAAGCTTCCTACGTTGGCATGATTGGCAGTAAGCGCAAAAGAGAAGAAGTTTATAGCGCGCTCAAAGCAAGTGGCATCAGCCAAGAAACATTAAATCAAGTAAAGTGCCCCATTGGCCTAAACATTAATGCACAAACCCCCGAAGAGATTGCCATAAGCATCGTGGCTGAATGCATTGCGCATAAACGTTCTTTTTCAAATAATTCATTATAAAGTTTTAAATTAAAAAAGGGGGAATAATCCCCCTTTACATTGAGCTTTGCGTAGCTCATTACACTTTATATGTTAAAACAAGCCCTTACTAATACTGTTTTGCAATATAAGCACGCAAGCTTTCATTAAGTTCTTTTCCTAGCAAATCATCCGGAGCGCTTTGCAAACGTTCTTCACAAATTTTTGCAGCCTTATCCAGTATGGATATTTGCCCTTCAGCATTCCACTGATCATAATTTGTCCAACAAGAAACTTGTGGTACCCATTGGTCTTTACACGCGTCAAGTGTACGTTGGTCAAAAAGGAAAGATTCCGTATGCGGTATGGAAAGCAGGTTATCGATATTAAAGTCCAGCTCTTGAGTTGGCAAACCGGCCATCATCATATGAACTCTATCAATAATTTCTTCATCTATAATATACTTCTCATATGAGACAGTCATCATGCCATCAAGAATACCAAGGCATTCATTGACCATATGGGTTCCGCCCATAAAGAGTTGGATATAATTTTGCAACGTTTCATAGCCAGCTTGAATATCAGCAATTTTAGCATCAGTATTTCCGGCAAGAGTTCTTGTGGGTAAGTGATATAATTGCTGACAAAGCTGTAGGGCGGCTCTGTCTACCAAATTCACTATGGGAGAAGACGTTACATAAGCACCGCTTCGCAAATCGGAAGAATATGTCGCTGTGCCATAGATAACAGGCACACCAGCACGTACCACTTGCGCAAGCACCAAGCCTGCTAAAATTTCTGCATTTTGCGCAACCAATGCACCAATGGGGGCAATGGGGGTGCTTACGCCCATCATCGGAGCACAAAGCACAGTCACCGGCTGATTTCTTTCAGCATAAGCTATAATGCAATCAGCTGATTCTTCAGCGCATTGCAATGGCGAAAGCATGCATACAGATGCAGAAATGCAATAATGCTCTGCCAAATAATTATCACCAAGTACAAGCTCAAGCATGTCCATAACACGCACATTGTCTTGATAATTGGTAGCAGGGAAAGAGAGCATGGGTTTGTCTGTATGCTTAAATAGCTCGTGGGTAATGCGTAGCTGTTTGTCAGCGCCGGTAAGTTCATGAGGGTCAACGCTCACCTGCCCTACAAAGGAATTTACATGGCTCGTTTGACCGAGTTTGTAAAAATTGCACACATCTTCCATGCTTCCATGGCGCCTATTCCCTTGTCTTTCTTGCACATATACCGGGCCATGATTTTGCATAACATATACTTTTTTCTCCTGCCCTTCTCCCACATAAATACTCTTAGCGCCATCTCTGGCTTGCCACAAAAAGCCGGAAGGAGCTTGAGCTATGCAATTATTTACAAGCGAAGGAGGAAATTTTACGCAATCTCCGTCTATTTTAGCACCATGCTTTTTCAAAATTTCTTTGGCGCGCTCAGAATAAAATAAGACTCCCTTCTCTCTTAATACTTGCAAAGTAAGCTCATGTACTCGATGTAATTGATCTTTACTAAGAACATTAAATTCATTGGTAAACATTACTTTCCTCTCATGGGGGTATACCCTTAAAAGTTATTTTTATAAAAAAAGTGCCCTTGTATTAGCAAGAGCACTTTTTAATGATTTATTTTACCTTGTCAGGCCCGTTGGGGAAATCCATCTTAAACATTTTAAAGATGGAGTATATGTAGGCAAAGGTTACAAAAACAAAGGGACTTGCAGCCACAATAGCCAATGACTTAATGGCACTAAAACTTCCTAATAATTGGAAGAGAATACCAGTAAGACCAATGATAGCACCCCAAATAACGCAGTTCATAAGCGCAGGCTGCGAACGGTCAGCAGTTGTTTGTTGTGCCAAGAAGAAGGAAGCAGCATTGGCAGTTGTCACAGCAAAAAGAATAAAGCAAGCAAAAGCTACAAAGCTTAGGATATTGCCCATTGGGAAGGTGTCAAGCACCATGTATAATGCTTTTTCTGGGTTATTTTGCACAAAAGAATATACGTCAATAACGCCATTAAGTTGTAAATAACCAGAGTTAGCACCCCAAACAGCAAACCAAATTATGCAAAGAATACAAGGAGTAATAGACACGCCAATAATAAATTCACGTAACGTTCTACCGCGTGAGATACGTGCAACCACACCACCGGTAAAGGCAATATAAGATGCATTCCAAAGCACAAAGAATACTGGCCAATCATCAACCCAGGTGCCTGCAGTTTCAGCATTTTCCGCATAAATCCAAGCTATGGAATGAGGAATATTCAAAAGGAAACTACCAGCAACTTCTGCTAAAAGAGTCAACATATAACTTAAAGGGGTGGCGCTTAAAATAAGCACAGCAAAAAGCAAGAAAAAGGCTAGATAGCCCGTGGACTCACTCAAAATTTTAATCCCTTTAGATACGCCGCTAGAAGCAGATATAATGTAGGCAACAATAATGGCCAACATGATGAAAATTTTTGCTGTATCAGAGAGGACTACGTTAAAAAGAAGCACTGAGGCGTATGAAATAGAAGCAACACCAAGGCCAATCATCATAGACACGCCACCAATGGTAGCAATACAAGCTAAAACGTCAACAATCTTACTAATTATAGTATCGTTGCAACGCTCTCCCAATATACCATAAAGTCCAGTAGAAGTACGATAAGGTTTATTATAACGAATAGCTGCGTAGCCAATGGCCCAACCGCCAATAGCAAAAAGTGGGAAACCTAAAATGCCCCAGTTTACCACAGCAAGGCGAATAGCTTCAGTAACTCCAGCCTGTTTACCTGCATGCCCGGCTTCAATAACTGTAGGTGCGGTAAAAAGGTGGGTAATAGGCTCAGCAGAACCAAAAATAACAAATCCTGTACCTAAACCAGTGCAAAAAAGCATGGAAACCCACGCATAAAAAGAAAACTCAGGTTTTGCGTCTTCATTCCCGAGTTTTACATGAGCATATTTACTAAAAGCTAACCAAAAGCACGCTATGATAGCCGCCGATGCTGTAATCATAATAACCCAGTTCATGCTTTGCAAAATCATGCGCTGCCCTGTAAGAAACAATTTTCCTGTTTCATTAGGGGTAATAACAGCAAAAAGAATAATAATGCTATATAAAATTGCCACTGGCCAAAATATCATGGGTGTATAGGTTCCAAAAAAAGTTCTCTTCTCTGACACAAGATACCTCACTTCTACTTTTTAGTGGTTGAATTGCTAAGCCCATAACAAAATCACTTCGCCAAAAATGATTTAAATATATAAAAATAAAAGCCAGAAAAACTTTTATTTTATTAAAATATTATTTCTAAATATTATTCTCTAACATATCATCTATGTTTTACTATCTTAACAGTATTAAATGTCCAAAGCGATAACAGTATAAACATATTAAGAACGTACTGTTTTAAGTATGACCCTACTTGTATCAAAATTTCACAAGCTCGTCAATACGACTTCACTAAAGAGCATTCTTTATTTTAACAACTAATTAATTTTATTTATCAATTTAACAG
>CAYJHU010000043.1:0-2788 GCA_964369655.1 uncultured Desulfovibrionaceae bacterium
ATAACGCTTGGTCGTGCGTCCTGCACGACACAAGCTATCGCAAACGTCGGCTACGACGGAAGTGAATTCCGTCTTGACTTTGGTTTGCTCCGCTGCGCGGCCCTGCTACTTCCTGTAGCAGATAGGTTGTTACTTATACTATTTGGTCGGGTTTTGGGGCGGTAAAATGTTCATTAGAAAAAAGTACTACGTCGCAATTAAAGTTTTTTGAAGGGGGTTTGGGGGGAAACTTTTTTTCAAAAAAGTTTCCCCCCAGAAAAACTCTACCACCAACGAAAAGCCCCTTATGGGTCTCCATAAGGGGCTGTATAATTAAAAAATGAATAATAGCTATTATGCTCGATTCATAGTTCTTTGCAGCTCTTGCGCTTGTTCAGCTAGCTCGCGAATAGCATCGGCAGATTGGATGATGGCTTCAGTATTCTTATTTACCGCTTCATTAATTCCACTCATAGATTGTGAAATGTCTTCAGAAACAGTCGTTTGTTCGTTGGCTGCACTTGCAATTTGGTGAATCATATTTGTATTAAGGCTTGTCACGGATGCAATTTCATTCAAGGAATCTTCAGATTGTTTTGCAAATTCAGATGTTTGAGATATTTGTTTTAC
Source organism: uncultured Desulfovibrionaceae bacterium (assembly GCA_964369655.1). Taxonomy (GTDB): domain Bacteria; phylum Desulfobacterota; class Desulfovibrionia; order Desulfovibrionales; family Desulfovibrionaceae; genus CAYJAD01. Next base: position 610 of record CAYJHU010000043.1, read on the forward strand.
AACTCTCTTTACTTCTTCTTGGTTTGCAGTGCTTGAATCTTGAATTGAGCGCACACTATCGCTCACTTCTCGCGTGGCATCCATTGTTTTTTCAGCTAGTTTTCTTACTTCATCAGCAACAACGGCAAATCCACGACCAGCTTCACCAGCTCGTGCGGCCTCAATGGCAGCATTTAGGGCAAGGAGATTTGTTTGGTCGGCAATGTCTGTAATAACATTGATAATGCTTCCAATGCCAGCTGAGAGTTGGTCAAGTCTTTCCATGTTTTGGGTAAGATTGGCAGCTGAACCGGTCAATGTTTTCATTGCCTGCGACATTTGTCCAATGTTATCAATTCCTTCGTGTGCTTTTTGGAGTACTGCATTGCTTTGTTCAGCCGTAGTTACAGCATTGTGAGCTACTTCTTGTACAGAAGCGTTCATTTCGGTCATGGCTGTGCTGGTTCTTTCAATACTTTCGCGTTGGAAATTTGAACCTTCAACAATAAATTCAGTTTGGGCTGAGAGTTGTTCTGTTGCAGAGGCCACGCGTGATGCAATGGCAGTAGCTTGTACTGACATTTCCTTAATGGCGTCACTTTGTTGCTGAACTTTTGTAATGTCATTTAGAAATTCAATATAACCAACGGCTTTGTGGTCAGCGTCATAAAGAGGGCTTGCAAATACATCGAAATGCATATTTTTATTATTAACTATACAAGGAGCTACTGCATTTATGCGACTTCCCTTAGCTATGGAAGTATTTCCTAAGCAACCTTCCTTGCCACAGACAGGCGAGTTGAAAAGGCTTCCACAGTCTTTTCCTATAGCATCAGATATTCCTAAAATATTTTTTGCAGATCTGTTCATGTAAATAATTTTATTATCAGGCGTTGCTGTAAAAATACTAGCAGACATGTTGTCAAGCAGTTCTTGATATGAATGTGAAAGATTATTTACAGAAGTAACAAGCTTATTGAATCCCCCATCAAATTTTGAGTCATCGGCTTTTGAAATTAAATATCCAGAAGAAATTTTGTTAGATGTTTGATAAATCTCATCCACAATAGAATTTATGGTGACAAGAATGGTACGTATTGCATTTACAAGTTGACCAATTTCATCTTTTTTATTGGATTTAATGTTTGCAGTTAAATTACCTTTACTTACTTCAATTGCAAAAGCAGTTGATTGTTCAATAGGCTTAATAACAGCTTGCTGTGTAAATAAATAAGAAGCAATAGCTAATATAATCGTAATAAACATACAGCCCATGGCAATATATTCAGATTGAGTGAACTCATCAACAACTTCTTGTGCAAGAGTATTGGTTCGAGTAGATAGTTTAGTAAAGAATGTGTTAATAGGAGCCATAATTTTGGTGACTTCATCTCTGTATTGCTGCCCAAAGACTAATTCCATTGCCTTTTGTTGGTCAGGGGAGGCCTCTACTGTGAAATTTCCAGCGTTGTCTTTGAATTTTCCACGCAAAGCGTTAACAGCTTCTGTTTCAATACCAATTAAGGTGTTTGAAAGTTTATTTGATTCTTCAAGCAGTGCAAACTCTTCGGCTGTAAGGCCGTATTTTTTTAGGAGGTCAAGCAAGGATATACGTTCGCCAGGGGCAACTGATTTACTTTGAGGCCGTGCTACCTTTCCGGCTCTTATGTCGACAATATTGTTATATTCCGTCATAAATGCTTCATCATTGTTTGTGACATATAAGCGCACATTGTCAGTCAATGATTCTGAAGAATCTCTTAGTTCACGCGAGAGTTCCATCAGAATATCGTTGTTTTCATTGACTTTTTGTATTTTTTGGAAGGCATTGCTTGCCGCGTATAAAAAATACAGTGATACAAAAATCATGAGTATAACGAGCACATTCGAAATAAAGAAAGTAGTCCTAATTTTCATAATCTTACCCTTGCTTAAAATTTTCGCAAATAAATATGCTAAATCTTGCCCCAATACATTTTCTTGCGGTGTAGTTTAGTTAGTTGACGCTGAAAAAAGTGTTTTCACACATTTATCAGAAAGGCAGGCCCACTCCAAATGTCGCTTCGCCCTTGTCGCAAGTGAATTGCGGCTCATTTTTTGTGGTGTAAAATATCACTGACGCTCAAATTTTGTTAGTCGTCACAGAAAAACTGTATTCTAGCGCCATAACAATGCCGGAAAAGTGCATTTCATACCCTTA
>CAYJHU010000043.1:2888-12137 GCA_964369655.1 uncultured Desulfovibrionaceae bacterium
CTTAAAAATATTGTATTTTAAATTGTTAACATCTTTTTCAGTGACGACTAGTTAACAATTTCACACTTATCATAAGTTCTATCGGTAGATATTTAAAAATGTTTAGAGGTTTTTTGCCAATAAATTTACAAATTATGCTTTTTTTATGAAAAATATGGAAAGTTTTTTTCAGGATTAATGCGGATATATAAAATTTACAAAAGCAATTGAAGTTAAGCAGGCAGCCCTGATTTTATATTAAAATCAGGGCTGGTTAAGAGGGGTGTGTATGAGTTTTTTTTCTTCTACTCAAATTTACGAATAAATTTAAGTAGAAAAATTTCATCCCTATAAAGAGTGTGATTCAATATATTTAAGCATTGCAGCGTCTGCTTCTTTAGACAAACTAGATTCACCATACTCTGCAAGGATTTTTTTCCATTTTTCGTTGGCAATTTTTTCTATGCTTTTCGAACCATCTTCTACCCATTTTTCATAGGTATCACGATTGCTTAATGTGGGCTGATATGATTCGGTGCGGCAATTGTTAAGGGTGTGTTCGGTAAGCAAGAAAGTGCCATTGGGGCCGATTTCTTTGACATCCTCATAGCACAATGTTTCATCACTAACTGTGATGCCTCTATTCATGCGTTTCATGTAACCGATAACTTCGTGGTCCATAATAAGCTTTTCATAGGAGGTACAATTATAAGAATCTAAAATTCCGGCCGCGTGCAATATGAAGTTGCCTTTTGCCATGAGACTTGCCATCAAGGTGACAGCAGATTCATATCCTGCTTGGGCATCAACAGTTTTTGAATCTGTTAATGAACCGCTTATGCGGCAAGGCATTTTATAAAATTTAGCAATTTGGGCGCTTGCAATGGCAATGAGAGCATGTTCAGGGGTACCAATGCAAATTTGGCAATTGCGCATATTGGCGTTAGAGCCTGCCGCAGAATAGATGATGGGCGTTCCGGGGTTAATGCACTGTGCATAAATAATACCTGGAAGAATTTCAGCATTTTGAACTGCTAATTGTCCGGCCAAAGTAGCGGGAACGGTTAATCCTGCTATGGAAAGAGAGTTAACAAACTGTACTTGCCCAAGCTCAGCAAAGATGCGCACAACTTCAATTTGAGTGTTGTCATATGCAAGTGGGGTAAGTGTGCAAGGAATACCGGCAACAATGGGGTGATTTTTAATGGCCTCAAGTCCACCAAATGGGATAGAAGCAAGTTCGATGCATTGTTTAGCGCACTCATAACCCATAACCGAAATCATAAATGGCTTTGAGCTATATTTCATAGCATTGTAAGCCATTAGCAAGTGACGTTTTTCAACCGGAGTGTCATTGGGGGCGCATAATTCATTACTCAACATATCAATGTTGGGCAGTGTTTCTAAAATTTTTGCAAAATTGATAAAATCTTCTAAGGTGCCGTCTCTGCGACCATTATCAAGGTCGCTCACCGTTGGTGGACAATTTGGCCCCAAATAGATTGTTTTATCAAGATTCATTTCAATGTTATTTTTGGGATCTCGAGCATAAATTGTATATGATGAAGGCGCCAAATCAATGGACTTTTCCACTAACTCACGCGGAAAATAAACCATATTCCCTTCTACTCTTGCCCCATGTTCAGCAAGGGTTTGCTTTGCATGGTCATAGGTGATTTCAACACCAACGTTTTCTAATATTTTTAATGAATTCTCATGAATCATTTTTATATCATCATGAGTGAGCACTTCATATTTATGCACAACTTTTCTCCTTATTCAAAAGTATGTTTAGAACAATCAGTCATCAATTTTTAGAAAAATAAATAAAGTGTGATTGTTATGTAAATGCGTGGGAGATTTACTCCCACGCAAACATTAAACATTCATTTGTTAAAATTATTCTTTTTCTTGATTTTTTTCTTCCATGTAAACTAAATCATACTTTTCACGTTGGCAGAGGAATTTTATGCAAGAAATAACCATGATAACAAGGAGCAAGCTTGAGGGCAGACCCCATACCAAAATCCAAGTTTCCATGGCGGTATATCCCCCCACAAAAACTAGCGTCATAGTCAAAAGCCCCATAAAGACAGCAGTGCCGGCTACAAGAACTTTTGGAGTATTGGTGTTTGCAGCATCTTTTTCTGTACGCTTCATGAACATAAGTGGGAAAGAGTAACAAATGGCGTCACCCCAGGTTACAAATGTCATAACAGCCATGAAAATGAATACCCACTTTGTTATTTCGCCAAAGGGTAAGGTATCAAGGAATGCAAAGGTTGCGATGCCTGAGCCTTTTTCTGCAATAACTTGTGGTAAATTGCTGCCTTCCAAAACGCCAAACATGGCTGTACCACCAATGAATACGTACCAGAAGGTCATAAATAATGTGGGCACTAAAACGTTTACAAGGATAAATTCTCTTAAAGTACGTCCGTAAGATACGCTTGCATAGAAGAATGCTGCAAGCAAACCTGGCATGGCGTTCCAAGAATAGAAAAACATAGAGTTAGATTCTTGCCATCCGCTTTGAAGTATGGGGTCGGCAAATCCTGTGAGCGGAATATATTGTACAATAAACTCAGTAACAGAGGTCATGTAAAGGCCTAAGAGTCTGTTAACTCCACCATTGAAGAGAACAAATAAAATAACACCCACATAGAAAAGTGTGTTGATATTTGCTAACTTTGCCATGGAGCCATGTACACCAGAACAGGCAAAGTAAATAACTGCAAGGACGTAGACTACAATAATTATCATTTGGAAGTCAAAAACAGTACCGCCGAGGATGGAATTAATACCCGCATTAAGCTGAATTACGGATAAGCCCATGTTTGTACCAACGATAACTAGTGATAACACCATAACTGTGTCAACGATGCTTCCAATTATACCATCGCAACGATCTCCTATTAAAGGATATAATGTGGAACTTGCACGGAACGGACGCTTCCCATTATAGGACAAGAGCGCGATGGCAAAACCAGAAAAGGTTACAATAAAGTAAGCAGGGATTCCATAGTGTAAGAAGCAGTACATAATTGAAGGAATAATAGCGTCAAGGGTGCCGCCTTTTACGCCAGCAAACGCAGGAGGATTCATGAAGTTATTAACCGGACCAGCAACACCAAAGAAACAGATACCGATGGCGATACTTCCTGTTAAGGAAATGGTTATCCACGAAATCGTTTTAATACTGGGGATTGCATTTTTTCCGCCAAAACGGATGTTGCCGTATTTGCTGAATAATAGCCATATACAAAAAAAACTGGTGGCTACAGCACAAAGGACATAAACCCATTTGAAGTTAGACATAAATAATGTATTTAACTCATTCATGCCATCAGTAAATGCCTTTGGAAAGAGCATTCCTGTCAAGATAAGCAATAGCAAGCACACGGTGCCTGAGATAAAAAGTTTGTGATTGATCATTGACCAAACGCTTTGATTTGAACTCTTCTCACTACTCATAAAATCTCTCCTTTCTATTATTACATTACTTGGGCATAAACATCTTACATCACACAACAGATTCGTTTACGATAAGTCGTTTTATTACTGCACCTTGTTCAATGTTTACGCCCAAATATTTGTACCTATAGAAAATCCACAAAGAAAAAATCTTTGAACGTTTTCATTAAATTAAAATCATCTAATCTTTCCTGCCATTAAATATTTAATCTAATATTTAAAATCGTTTGGGGGCAAAAGCTCTTCAGTGTAGAGCTTGCTGTTAATATCTTCACCAGCCAAAAGTCCTGTTTGAATGGCTGTTTCCGTGTACCATGAACCCAAGTAATCGCCTGCAAGATAGACGCGATCTCTTGGACGCATCAAAATGGGCTGTATTTTATTGCGTCCGGGGAAGCAATACGCAGCTCCGTACTTGAATTTCTCCACTTCTTCTTCGACGATATATTTTTCAAAGCCTGGGAATACAGAGTTTAGATCTTGGCGATAGCGCTTTAAGATTTCTTCGTTGGGAAGATCCAAAAGAGCGTGTCCATATTTTGCAGGTGAGAACACCATGAAAGATGAGCCATCGGCGCGTTCACCTGTTTCTGTTGATCTTACTAAATTGGATTGATTTAATAAAATGGTAAAGGACTTGCCGGGCGTGCTATATCCATAAACCTTATCCCACACTTGAGGGCCTTTTTCATTGGTAAGGAAAGCGCCTGCTATATGTGTTCCGTACTTTATCTGGCCTATGGCGTCATGTAATACAGGATCAAGTCCTTTTGTCACTTTATGCGTGATTGGCGCAGGTGTTGCCATAACGCAATAGCGTGCTTTTTCTGTAAACTCTTGGCCGTCTTTTTTATAGATGACTTCAACATGGTCAGAATGCTGTATTGTTTCTATAACTTCTGCGCCAAGTTGCACTTTTTCACCTAAGCGGTGAGCAATGGCTTCCACAAGAGTTGAAGGCCCACCCACAACGTTACGAGCAAGGCCAGCGCTCTTATCCCAAACCAGCAAAAAGTAACCGATTCCTGAACCTGCAGAAATTTCTTCAGAGTTTCCTGAGGAGCGTGAGACAGTAGGACGGAAAAAGGCATCAGCATCATCCGAAAGAGGGCCCGTAAAGTCAGAGAAAGTTTGATCTGAAAGAAAATCATAAATTCTTTGCTGACGGATGCGATAGTCTTCGCCTTTGCGTTCTTTACAAATTTTACCGTACTTTAAGAGCTTTGGAAAAATTTTAAGACCGGTTTTAACAACTTCAAGACGACTTGACCAGGAAATAGGCAACTTAAAAGGATAGCAAAACACGCTACCATCATTAAGGGTTTTACCTTTATAATGGAAAGCAGTGAATGAACCTGTTAAATCAAGGGCTACAACTTCCACTTCTTGTAAAAGTTTTTCTGCATAGGAACCTGGGCCACCAAAAAGGTGTCCACCCCAGTTAAGCCAGTACATTCCGCGTCGTTCGGAGCGAATACGCCCCCCAACACGGTTATTTGCTTCAAGCAATAAAATGTCACGATTTCGTAAGCGCCAAGCGGCAGATACTCCGCCAAGCCCCCCGCCAACGACAATAACATCTCTCATTCTAAACTCCTTATTTATACATGGTACCTGTTACGTAAAATCATTAATCTTTTTTAAGTTTTACAATAAAGGCTTCATGGCTTCTTTAAGTTCAGCCATTTCTTCTTCGTTAAGTGGCTGTACAGGTAAGCGGCAATAACCCATGTCATGGCCAGAAAGGCTCAGGGCGGCTTTGATGGCAGAATTATAGGATGATACATTCCAAAGGCAGATATTGGTTGCCTTTAATTTATCCCATAGTTCAAACATCTCTTTTAATTTTCCTTCTTTATGCAGGGCATATAATTGTACAGATTCTTTAGGCGTAATATTAGACGCACCCCAGAAGCATCCGGTTGCGCCGGCAAGCAATGCATATGGAGTCAGATAGTCGCAACCGCAAAAGAGCTTTGCGCCAGCTGCAATGAGGTCTTCTGAGCGCTTGAGGCAACCGGTGCTATCTTTAATGTATTGTACGTTGGGAATTTGAGCCAGACGCTTAAACATTTCAGGGGTAATATCGTAGCCTGAGTGCACAGGAATATTATAAAGCATAATAGGGGTTTTGACGGCTTTGGCTATTTGCTCGTAGTGAAGAAATACACCATCATCTTGTGGGCCTTCAAAGAAAGGAGGTAAAATCATTAATGCGTCGGCGCCATGGTCTTCAGCATGTTTTGCGTTTTCAATGGCATCTTCAGTACGAATTGCAGAGGTATGCACAAGAAATTTAGCTTTACCTTCAACACGTTTAGCGACAATTTCTGTCATGCGATTTTTTTCTTCTTTGGTTAAAAAAGCAAATTCGCCTGTTCCACCAGCTACAGCAATAATATCAACTCCGCTTTCAAGCATACGATCAACATGTGATATGTATGCATTCTCATCAAATGAATTGTTGGTTCCTGTAAATGGACTGCAAACTGGAGTACATATTCCTTGTAACATAAAAAACCTCATCAAAATTTAGTTAAATTGTTTGTGTTATATTTTTTCTTTTGAATGCTTGGCCTTTGACATTTTGATACATTTTGCAAACTGTATACCAGTATCGTAATACGCTGATAATACACAGTAAAAAGAGCGAATGGCAAAAAATGTTACATTGTTTATTTATTGATTATTTATATTTTGTTTAATATTTAAGCTTGTTATATATTGTATTAAAAAAAAGTGTATCTGTTTCAAAATTGTGAAACATTATTGAGCTAGACTTTCAAGAAAAACTGTATCATCGGTGCGACACTTATGATACATTTTATGCAAATAGTGTCGGAGCTGCTTATTAAATAATATTAAATATTAATAACTTATGTATTTCACTGCGGGAAATCTTAAATTTTTAAAAAAACTCTAAGTAGCGTTCTCAACTCTTTACTCCTTTCATTTTTAAGACTATGCTGTGCGCACTGTGATATTTGGAGGTAAGACTGATGGATTCTCAAAAAAGTGAGCTAGTAAAGACACAAGGAGACACCCTTGCTTTATGGGAAAAATTTATTAAAAATGAGCCACTTGGTGAGCATTCACTTGCTGATTATATTATAAAAGGGTGGGAGTTAAGTAAGAAGAATAATATTGATCCCAAAAAAATGAAGACCCCGTACATCCTTACCAAGAGCGAGTTAAAAAAAATTAAAAATGATAACAGCTTACTAATTCAAGTGGCAGATCCTATGCTCAAAATGCTGGCCGCAGCCATTGAAGATACAGGTTATTTTGCAACATTTACTGTTCCGCCAGGATACATAATTAACCTCGTGGGTGATAACAGGGTCATAACCTCTAAGAAAAATAGGTTTAATGTTCTGGGGGCTGATAGAAGTATTAAAGCAACAGGTGTATCTGCTGTGACCTTGGCCATGCTAGAAGAAATGCCGGTGGTGCTTCGCGGTGCTGAACACTACAATGAGTGCTGGCATGAATTAACTTGTGCAGCTGCGCCGATTTTTGATCAAAACGATAAAGTCATTGCTTCACTTGCTGTATCATGCCAACTCTCGGATCAAGATGTTCATATTTTGGCCCTCACACAAACTTGTGCAGAGGCTATCAGCTTAAGATTACGTGAACTTGTGCTGCTAAAAAATGAAAAAAGACTTAGCAGCATACTTCAATCTGTCCACAATCTTTTGCCGGATTTTGTGATTACAGCAAATACCGATGGCAGCATTGCTTATGCGAATAATAGTGCTATTTCCTATTTTGGACTTAGCCAAGATTTAAGCAATAAAAATTTATCTACGCTATTTTGTGATCCTGATTTTGTTCGAGTGCAAAGACTTCTTGAAAAAGGCGAGGGCGCTACTTATGAGCTTGAAGTGTTATCAAAAACAGGTCCTGAAAATTTATTTTGTCGATTTATACCCATTACAGCCAAGATTTCTGAGCTGTATTGCATGCTAATACTTATTAGCAAACGGACTGAGATTTTAAATTTCACTAAACATGTCAGCGGAAATTATGCAAAATATAGTTTTGATGACTTAAAAGGTGAAAGTGCTGTCTTAAAGTCACAAATCAAACTGGCAAAACGGGCTGCAATTTCGTGCAATCGCATACTATTAACTGGTGAAAGCGGCACGGGCAAAGAACTTTTTGCGCAATCTATCCATAATGCCAGCCCAATTCATGCCGGGCCTTTTGTAGCAATTTCTTGTGCAGCAATTCCCCGTGACTTAATTGAATCAGAATTATTTGGTTATGTTGGCGGTGCATTCACGGGGGCACGCAGAAATGGCATGATAGGAAAAATGGAATTAGCAACCGATGGCACTTTGTTTCTTGATGAAATCAATAGTCTTCCCCTAGAAATGCAAGCCAAATTATTGCGTGTTCTGCAGCAAATGGAAATTGTGCGTATCGGAGATACTAAACCCACACCTATCAATGCTAAAATTATTGTTGCAACCAATAAAAATCTACAAACTGAGGTTGAGCTAGGAAACTTTAGAGAGGATTTATACTTTAGGTTAAATGCAATAGAAATAGTCATAGCTCCATTAAGAGAACGCAAGGAAGATATTGGTTTGTTAGCAAGAATCTTTTTGCGTAGGCAAAGCCTTGAGACAAATCGTCGCTTTAAGCATGTCTCTGCTGAGGCACTGAATGCTTTATATAATTATCAATGGCCGGGCAATGTTAGAGAGCTTGATAATGTCTGCGAGAGGGCTCTCTTATGGTCGGAAGACGGCATCATCACCTTAAAACATTTACCTCCGCATATTAGCGGATCAAGGTCTATGCGTCCAAGTGAGCCTTTGAATTATGAATCAACACAGGCGCAAGGTTGTCAGTATACCGATATTTTAAGCGCATTGGAGCTACATAAGGGAAATATCAGCAAGGCTGCTGTGGAGCTAGGCGTAGCTCGTTGCACATTGTACAGACATATGAAGAAATATGATATCCAAGTTTAGTGATTAAAAAAAATATGAGCAAATAGCGCAAAAAAAGGCTTGCCCCAAAAGGAGCAAGCCTTAAATTTCTGTGCTAAAAAGAAATTACTTAACTTCTACTTCAGCGCCAGCTTCTACTAATTGCTTCTTGGCGTCTTCGGCTTCGTCCTTAGATACGCCTTCCTTGATTGGGCAAGGTGTGCCGTCTACTTTGTCCTTAGCTTCTTTGAGGCCAAGGGAAGTAAGAGCGCGAACAACCTTAATAACGCCAATCTTGTTAGCGCCAGCGCTCTTAAGAATTACGTCAAATTCGGTCTTTTCTTCAGCTTCAGCAGCACCACCAGCAGCAGGAGCAGCTACCATCATGGCAGCAGCAGGAGCAGCAGCAGATACACCAAACTTTTCTTCTAATTCTTTGATGAACTCGGAAAGTTCAAGCACGGTCATGTTGGAGATAAACTCAACAACTTGTTCTTTAGTTACGGACATGGTATTCTCCTAAAATCTTTAGCTTTAGCTTTTTTTTGTAGACAACATTTAGGCGGCTTTCTTGGTCTCTAAGTCTTTAAGAGCATAGAGCATACCGCGAATCATGTTGGCAAAAAGTGATACGAAAGAGGTGGGCACAGCGTTCATTGTGCCAAGCGTTTGGGCAAGGAGTTGTTCCTTGCTTGGGAGCTTAGCAAGATCTTCAACTTGTGCAACAGACAGTACTTTACCTTCAAGGCTCGCATGGCGAATTTTGAAGATTTTACTGGTTTTTGCAAAGTCACTGAGCGCTTTGGCCACCGCCACGGGGTCATCGTATCCAAAGGCAATGGCGCAGTTTTCC
>CAYJHU010000044.1:0-12021 GCA_964369655.1 uncultured Desulfovibrionaceae bacterium
CGACGTCAACCTTGGCAAGGTTGCACTCTACCGCTGAGTTACTCCCGCTCAACGAGAGAGTTCTACGGAACAGTGACTATTTTGTCAACATTTTTTTGCGAAAAAATATTTTTTTCTTGTGAACACCTATTCGCAAACACTATTCACACAAAATAACACATTATAATAAAAAAGTTTTTTACAAACGTCTTTGCATAAGCACAGCATCAACAAGAGTCAGCGCCAGCATGGCTTTCAGCACAGGCACAACTCGCGGAATGGCACAAATATCATGGCGCCCCCCAACACGCAAGTTCACCGCTTCACCCTCGGGGCTAATACTTTGTTGCGCTTTGGCGATGGAGGGTATGGGCTTAATGGCGGCTTGCACAATAACATCTTGCCCCGAAGAAATGCCTCCTAAAATTCCGCCTGCATGATTACTCCCAAAGAGCACCCTACCCTTTTCATCTTGGCTAAGTAGGGGATCATTATTTTCAGAACCAAGCATGCGCGCCGCAGCAAAACCTGAACCAATTTCCACACCCTTTACCGCCCCAACACTCATAAGTGCCGCCGCCAGCATGGCATCTAGCTTTTGAAATACCGGCTCTCCAAGCCCTGCAGGAACATTACGTGCCTCAAGGCGCACAATTCCCCCGAGGGTATCGTGGGCAGCGCGCACCTGCATAATCCTTTGTGTCCAGTCCTCAACAATGCTGTCATGAGCGGCAAAGTAATCTCGCCCTTGTGCGCCAGCCATATCCACAAGCGCTGCATCTTTAAGGCCAATTCCACCAAGCTCAACGGTAGCAGCAAATAATTCTATACCAAGACCTTGCAAAATGCATTCTGCAATGGCGCCTGCGGCAACACGGGCTAGCGTTTCACGACCAGAAGAACGCCCACCCCCACGATGGTCACGCAGGCCATACTTTGCCATATAGCTCATATCCGCATGGCCGGGGCGATACGCAAGGCTTAGCGCATCATAATCCCTTGAGCGCTGATCTTCATTATACACCACAAAGGCTATGGGCGTGCCGGTGGTTTTGCCTTCAAATACTCCGGAAAGTAGGCGCACTGTGTCAGTTTCCTTGCGCTTTGTGCCGGCCAAAAGCTCAGGACTTTTTGTGCCACCTCTTGCAAAGCCCGGGCGGCGTTCGTTGAGTCTTTGCTGAATAATATCTTCATTCAGCTCCACCCCCACGGGGCAACCATCCACAATGCCCCCAAGTCCAACGCCATGCGATTCTCCAAAGGTGGTGAGCCGAAAAGTATGTCCAAAAGTGCTTCCAATCATCTATATATCCTTTAATTATCAATCTTTTTTATAAATTCCGCATAGCGAGCATAAATATCCTCAACCACATCTGCCGTCGGCAAACATGCATCAACGCACAAATGCGCCGCACTCTCATACAAGGGCAAGCGCGCTTTCAAGGTGGCGTGAACCTCTTCAAGCACAGTTGCCTCACTAAAAGCCGGCCTTTGCTCTTGCTTTGGATCGGCCAGCAAGCGAGCTGTCAGCTCCGTAGCTGGAACGGATAAAAAACACACAAAGCCATTTTTTTGCATAAAGCTTCGGTTTTCATCACGCAAAATCATGCCGCCGCCTGTGGCGATGATACTCTTTTCAGCATTTACCGCCAGCAAAGCTTTGCTTTCTTGCTCACGAAAATATTCCCAGCCCTCTCGCGCCACCATATCCGCAATGGAGCAGGCCGCGTGTTCCTGAATATAAGCATCGGTATCCACAAAGTCCCACGCAAAGCGCTTTGCCAAAGCCGCACCAAGGGTGCTTTTGCCAGAACCGCGCGCGCCCACAAGAAAAATAGAGGGGAGTTTTTTCATAAAAGCATTTCCTAAATATCGTCTAATTTACACTCTACAAGATCTTGTTTTATAAGCCAATAAATATGCGCCAGTAAGACTTCTTCCGAATGTGCCTTGCCCCAAGAACTTTCCTGCGCATAGCACATAAGCGCCGCAAGGCTTATGCTTTGCGTACTCTTTTCTAAGAGCTTATGGATGAGCCCTTCCACAAGATTTACTGCGGCAAGACCATAATTATTCCAAGGCTTTTCCTTTTGCAAGCAGGCACGCCCGAGCTCCGTACACTGCAAAAGGTGTTCGGCCTCAAGGTGATGACTGGCATATACCGCAAAAGTTTTTCCATAAGCAAGGGCATAGGGATGCTCAGCTGCTCGCAAATTGACCATTTCCTCATCGCTTATGGGAGTATTTTCAAGCTCTTGCCAAAATTCCATCCATTCATCCACCACAGTATCAAAGTTATACAGCTTTGCGGCGCGTTCTTTGGCTTTGTTGCCCATGCTTTGGCGCAAATCTGCATCACAAATAAGCCGATATAAAGCTTTTTCTAGATAGGGGATATGCAATGCAGTCTGTTGACTGCGAAATAATTGATGTATTTTATTAAAATACACACTTGCCATGGTATCAAGGGCCGGCGTATCGTTAGGAGCAAGGGTTGGCACAAGTAGGCCGGTTTGCTCATGCACAACAATATCTTTATAACCATCCCAATCACTTGCAATAACGGGAAGCCCAGCCTGAGCCGCCTCCACCAAGGTCAAGCCAAAGGTCTCTTGTATGTTATCGGTGGGTGAAACAAAAATATCTGCCGCCGCAAATAATTGCTTTTTCAATAAACGCGAGGGATTAGGGCGTAGTGTAAAGGGAATATCCCACATACGTGCCAGCGCAACATATTGCTCCTCAAGCTCATAATCATCCAAAGTTCCAGAAATATAAAAATGAAATGGAAGATTTGGATATTTTTCGCGCAAACGGCGCAAAGCCGCAAAAAGCGGGCGCACATCCATCTTGTCCACAATACTAATGCGCCCATAAAGGAGAATGAGCACAGTTTGCGGATCTAATTTTAGATTTTTACGAAACTCTTCCCGCAGATTAGCGTCTTGACTGAGCTCTGGATCAGGCACCCCGAGAGGTATTACCCTTAATTGAGGCTCACCCCAACTCTCTGGAATTGCACGCATACTCCTTGCATGTGCATACCAGGCTTGCATAATGGAGCGACTTGCCAAAGAAGTGCAACCGATGCCGTCGCGCTTGGTGATACCTTCCCAAATATGCCCAAGGGTACTTTGCGCATAATCCGTATAACTTATAGTGTGATTTACCGCAGTTATAGGAAAGATTTTAGGTGCAAACGCATTTCGCACACGGCACATGGCGGCAAATTCCGACATGGGATCAGAAAAATGACATACACTATAGGGTACAATTTTAAGGCGTTTTTCTAGCTGAGTACGCGGAAAAGCATGCAAAGCACCGCGCGCTAAAAGGGGGGCTGCGTTGGGCACATCTTTCCAGGCTTGTACAAGACTATGGGGATTATCAACATAAAAATGATATAATTCGAAGGGATCTTTCCTAAAAAGTGCATCCATAAAGCCGCGATTGGCAAGTTTTCGCCCAAATATTGGTCCATCCTCATAGAAGGGATGCAAGGATAAAAAAATTCGCGACATGAAACGTTCCTATGAAATGCTGTTTGTTAGCCTGAAATAGTTGACTTATCTACCTGCCTTATATATTTTTTACGCACAATACACAAGATATAAGTCTGAACAGTTTTGGAGTGAATATGCCACATTATGTTGTCAGCGCCTGTCTTGCAGGGAAGAATTGCCGCTACGATGGAAAATCATCACCAAATGATTATGTGCATGAGCTTGTGGCATCTGGTCAAGCCATCCCCTTGTGCCCGGAAGAGCTTGGGGGACTGAGTACGCCGCGCACGCCATGCGAAATTGTAAATGATAAAATCATGACAAAACAAGGAGTTGATTATACAGATGCTTTCATACTTGGGGCACAAAAAGCTTTAATGCTTGCGAAAAAAGAAGGTTGCCGTGCGGCCATTCTAAAAAGCCGTTCACCTTCCTGCGGGCGAGACTTTGTTTATGATGGTACTTTTTCTAAAACTTTAGTGGCGGGGCAAGGAGTGTGGGCAAAAATGCTCTTAGAAGCCGGATTTGAAATCTTTAGCGAAGAGGATTTGCCAAGCTAAAACTACGTCTCAAGCTTTTGACTTTTCTTTAAAGCCTTGACCCTATAAAGTTCAGCTTCCGCATAATCAAATAAACTATTAAAATTTCTACCATTATCAGGATATATTGCCATACCGACACTACCCTGCATCGACATGGTATGCTCAGACGTACAAAAACTTTTTGTGAGGATATTTTCAATAATGGCTTTCTTTTCTAGAACAATATTTGGGTGAGTTGTATTTTTCAAAAAGACAAGAAACTCATCGCCTCCTACACGCCCGATAACGTCCTCATCTCTGAAAAATGTATATAAATCATTAACTAATTCTTTTAAGATAGAGTCACCTAAGGTGTGCCCAAATTTTTCATTGATACTCTTAAATTGATCTATTCCCAAAACAAAAAGAGTATGCCCGATATTTTCATGTGCCTGAATGTAGTCGTCAATCAGAACCTGAGTAGTTACTTTGTTATAACACTTGGTTAAATCATCCACCTGAAAAAGTGTCGAATATTTCTTTTGTTCATCAACATCCTCTACTTTTCCGATAGCGGTCAGCAAGTTCCCTTGCTTATCTTTAATAATCTTATAACTTATCCTAAAATAACGAACTGTCCCATCAGGTACATATAAGCGCATATCACTGGTGACATGTTCCCCCTTAACCATATTTTTACAGGTACGCATGAAAATGTCTAAATCATCTTCATAAACACGCTTTAGTTCGAGGAAAGTTTCAGGAAAAAGGAATTTATCACTTGGCAAATCAAATTTTTCATACCAGTCTCCAAAAAACATCATTTCTCGAGTTCTATAGTTATAGGCCCAGAGCCAATCATTAGAAATTTCCAGAATCGTAGTAACTAATGCTTTTTCTGTTACTTCATTATTAAAACTATAACGAGCTAACCATTCACGAATTTCTTCATCAACTATTTCCGTAGAAATTTCACGTATAAAGCCTGCAATCACAGGGGCTTCCTCACTTCCCTTAACCGTAAGCTTAACAAGTGTCACCTCAGAAGCAAATTCTTTCCCTTGCTTGGTTCTGTGCACCCAAGGAAACCTTTCATAGCCAGTATCATACGCATTTTCAATATGTTGGTGTGCAAGCCTAAGGGAATTCTCTCCATTTGGCTGAAGCTCAGGAGATAGTGCAAAAAATTTACGTAAAAATTCTTCTTTTGTTTCAAGTCCAAAAATTTCTATGGCGTTTTGGTTGCAAGAAACAACCCCGCTAGCCTTAGTTAAAAGACTCACTGAAAAAGGCATAGCATCAATTATTGCAGACATTTCGTTATAGCTAAGGGCAAAATTAGGCTTGACGTTTTTCTCTAGGGCATTTTTCAATAAAGCTGAACTGTGATTTATTTCATACTCATATAAAAATTCTTCAAAAGGCATGGGCTGATAAAAATAAAAACCTTGTCCATAGTTACAGCCAAATTCCAAAATTAAATCTTTTTGTTCTTTTGTTTCAATTCCTTCTGCAACGCATTCCGACGTGCCAAGATCTGTTATCATTTTTAAAATATTTCGCACCAAGGCTCTATTTTGGGCACTTTGCGTAATATGATCGATAAGTCCTTTATCAATTTTAACTTCACTAAATTCAGTCATGGTGAGCATCAATAAATTTGAGTGCCTCGCACCAAAATCATCGAGAGCAATCTCAAAGCCAGCATTTTTGATATTTTTAAGCTTTTTATCAAAAAAATCAAAATCCATCTTATCAATACTTTCAGTAATCTCAATTTTAATCAAACTATGAGGTATTTCATATTTTGCACAAATATCTACGATTTCTTCTACCAAGTTTGGCTCTATAAAAGTTACCCGCGAAAAATTCACTGCAATTTTTAATGCTTTCCCTTGTCTGATGAGTGAACGCAAAAAAATGCATACTTCTTCAAGCACATAAAAATCAATGTGCCTGATTGTACCTTCATTTTCATAAATAGGGATAAAATAATCTGGAGGTATCTTCTTGCCATTTTGATCAATTTTTCGAACAAGAGCCTCAGCAGAAGTTATTTTTTCGGTGCGTAGATCAACTTTTGGTTGCAAGTAGACAACAAAAAAACCGGAATTTATTTCATCTAAAATGATTTGAACAGCATTGGAGCGGATGGGAGTAGATTCTGTATTCTTAGACTTATAGAATTTTTGTTTTTCAGCATACATGATATCATATGAGTGAGCTATGCCCTTACGTATATCTATTTTAGCTGTTTGAAATATAGAACCAACAGAAATGGAAAGCTCAAACTCCTGTGCGCGTCTTTGTCTAAGAGTAGAAAGAATGTCTTCAAAATCATCAAGTGCGATATTTGGACAAAAAGCAATGAAGTCGTTGCCATTAAAGCGGCAAACGTCAAACCCTGTACATTCTTTAAGTAAGCTTGCGGTTTGCTTAAGAATTATATCGCCGTGCTTTTCTCCGTACAAATCATTTATATTTTTTAAGCCATTGACACTGGCCTGAATATAGCCCATGGAATCAAATCGTCCAGACTCTAAATCTTCAATCATTTGAATGTATTTATTTCTATTCCACACGCCTGTGAGGCTATCTGAGTAAGAAAGCTGTAGCAATTGTTGATACATTTTATTTTTTCGTATTTTATCAACAACAAAAAGAATAATGGAACGTAATAATTCAAGGTTATTAAAGTTTTTTGTGGGAGAATCAACCCCAAAACAATATGTTTCCTTACCTTCAATTGAAAAAGGAACAACTAAAATAGAATTAACTTTTACAAGCTTAAAAAATTGATATAAATCAGAATCATGCTCAAGTTCTGTTTCAATATCTTTTAATACAAATTCATCATGATTATCAAAATAAGCACGTAATGGCTCAAAAAATGTCAAAGGCAAAGGGTGATTTCGTGCAAAAAAAGAAACAAATCCATCTGCGGCCCATTCATGTATTTTATATACATTATTATCTTTATGATTAAATTCATAGACATAGGCATGATCAGAGCCATAATAATCGGCAACAATTTTCAAGAGAGCTTGGACAGCACTATCTGCTTCTGAATCTTCCACCAAGGTTTTGATGCAAGTTATGAGAGTTTCCTCAAGAGGTATCGCTTTATTCCCAAGATCAATATAGGCTTCAGAGTATGCACAATCAGAAATCACACAAATTTTAGCAAGCTTCCCCTCATGCTCTACTATGGTTTCCAGCAGAATGAATTGTATTTTTGAGTTTTCATCAAAAATTTCCTTGCGATATTTTTTCCCCAAAATAAGCGATGCTTCACTGCATGGCGTGCAAGGTTCTTGAGTATTATACGCACCACGTCTGCTATGATTTTCAAAAAAGCTTTGAAATGTTTTACCTCGTTCATCATCGGCTAAATTGTTGGTGAAAATAATATCATTACTTTCTAAATCAACAACATAGCAAACAATATTTAGGTTATCTATAACAAGCTTTGCAAAATGGTGTTGCAACATACCTAATCCTTAATAAGGCATAACTCTCTACAATATAAAAGAAATACAAACAATTGATTATATAAACTGATTGTTTTTAAGTATAAATTAAGATTGATAATTGTCAATAAGCAAATTATCTTCAATAGCAATTCATTTCTTTGCATTATTATAAAAATAAAGTAGAATACTTGCAGATATTGGGTTTTCTAAGGAAAAATTTACACGCATGCAAAAATTTAACAACAATGAAAACATAAAATATAATGTCGAGCGCTTAAAAGTTGACATCTTTGACGATGTCACTCTAACTCCCATGTATGGTGACATAACCGGCGAGATTGATTTGTTTGCACAAGGTGCCTACGCTAAGGGGGCATCACTTAAGCAAGTGCGAAGAATGATAGACAAAGACATTCGGTTTTTGTCATTACCATACATAAAGCCATGGAAAATTTCTTCACAAGAAGTGATTTATGGTGGAATTTTCTTTATGCATTATGGGCACTTCCTCTTAGAAGTGTTGCAAAGGCTTTGGTACACACAAAAGAGCGACCTACCCATCGTTTGGACTGGGGTCAACGGATTTACCTACACCCCCTCAGAATTTAAATCTTGGCAAAAAGACATATTTCAAAATTTAGGCATTAAAAATAAACACATTTTTCTTACTGAGCCCACTCAATTTGCCAAAGTACACTTTCCTGAACCTGGTTCAGGAATTAACACTCACCTGCACCCTGAGCACGCAAAGTTTTTAGCCTATCACGAAAGCACACCTGTAAATGGTAAATATGTTTACTTTTCACGTGCAAGGGTGCGAAGCTGCGCCAATGAAGAACAAATTGAAAAACTTCTTAAAGCACGGGGCTGGCACATTATTTATCCAGAAAAACTTACAGTGCACGAACAGCTCAAAGCCCTAAGCTCTGCCGAAGTATGTTTTATGATTGGTGGCTCTGCACAGCACACCATGCTGCTTGCAAAAAATTTACAAACACGCTTCATTGTTATTCCGCGCGGCAATGACACCACCTACAATATAATAGCTAACATAAAATCTGACAATTATTATGAATTTAACCTTGAAAAAACAATTGTGTACTCTGACCCCACCAATGCCGCCAACGATTTTTTCACGCTAGATATAACAACACTCAATGATGTACTCGAAAAAACATTCGATTTTACCAAAAATATAGAATTGTTTTCTAACTTACTTGTTAAGCCTCCAAAACTCAGTGCAGAGCGCTTTAATGTTCCTCAAAAATATTACAAGCCCATCCCACCGGTCAACCTTGGGCGAAAGCTATATTTCATCGCATACTTTTTCTATCAAAAGAAAAAATATACTTTAGCGCACAAGATTTTTCTTCATTTGCAAAAAAGAGATCTTCTTGAAGACTTCATGTATTTTACATACTTTAATGCCGTGCAACAGTATCATTTGCAGGAGCGGGCAAGCATACATTTGCCACTAGAAAAACATCAATATCATGTCAACATGCTTCGTCAAGCCATTGCAAAAAACCCGCACGATTTAAAGCGTTATAAAAATCTTACTCGCCTTTTTTTAATTGCAGGCCAATTTAATGATGCCTTGCGCTTACAAACACAGCTTGCCAAACTTTACTCTGACTGGAGCAAGCCTCTCTCTCAAATTGCCTATATTTACAGCTTGCTACAGAATTTTGAGCAGGCCATAACCTTTGCGCAAAAAGCCGTAAATGCAGAGCCGCATAAACTTAAACGCAAGGCCGAGCTTGCCGAATATTTATGCAAAGCCAAAACCTATGCACAAGCAAAAAAGCTTTTGGCCGAAACATTACAAACCAACCCCCGCTGGGAAGAAGGCTACAGGCAATTGGCAAAAATTCATAAAGCGGAAGGCTCCTTACAAAAAGCCTTAGCTTGTGCACAAAAAGCCGTTACCCTTGCCCCCGACAGCACCCTCGCGCAAGAGCAACTTGCCGAATGCTTACGAGAGCAAGGAGATATTTCTGCATCCATAGAAATACTAGCTAAGGCGCTCCAACACAATCCTCGCCTTGCTGAGCGATATGCCCAAAACGCTCACATTTACGAACTGGTGGGGAATTTGCCCAAAGCCATTGAATATGCAACTAAAGCCGTAGAGATGGAGCCACGCAATTTTGCATGTAAAAAGCAACTTGCCACATATTTTCGGCTAAATAAAAACTATGATGAGCTTTTTGAGCTTATGCAAGAGGCATTACACAAAAATCCTTTTTGGAGTGAGCCTTATGCACAATATGCCGCCATGCATGCAGCCAAGGGCGATCTTGTAGCCGCCATCGACAATGCCCGCATAGCCTATGCCGTTGAGCCATACAACTCTTTGCGCAAACAAGAGCTCGAAGACTATCGTATTAAAAAAATTCAGCAGCAGGAAAATGAGCAAAATTTACAGACCATCTTAAAGAACAGACACTCTACAACGCGCCAGCGCATTCAAACATATATTGATATATTCTATGCACATAACTATCTTGAGCTTAATGCAGAACTTGGGGAAAATTTTCTTAACATTGAAATTGCGTATAAAATTGGGGTTGCTCCTTCCTTTCAATTTAAGATGGATGAACACATCAGTGAACAGGTAGCTCTCTATAGCGAAGCTTCCGACGTTTTCTTTTCAAAATTTCCTCAATATGCCAAATATTTAGTCAAAAAATCATCACACAAATCATTTAAGTTTGATGTAATTTTTATTGCCGGTTCACACTCCTTTGAACAAACCTTGCGTGACTTTGAAAACTCCCTTGCCCATAGTCACCACAAAAGTATTTGGATTATTGATGATACGGTGCCAAATAAGCATCTTTCGACCTTAGTTTCACACCCCGATACGTTTAAAGCCATTTTCACCATTCATGACATGTATCCAGAATTTTCCTACTGCACACAAATAAATAATGGCACCCCACAAACCATTCTTTGGCGCACACCAAAGCCCAGCAATCGAAAAAAAATCTTTACCGCGCAAGAATTCATAGCCAAGCTGAATTATGAAGATTTTCAGAAAAATTCTTGGATTTTACATCCTGTCAATGATGCAGAAGTCATTGGAAAAATATTTTTGCATATTGACCCATTAGACTTTAAAATTTCCTAACACACAAATGCGCTAAGAATTAAGAATATAAATACCAAGATTTAAATAAGCTGCAAAAAGTCCCCATATAAAATATGGAAGCAAGAGCAAAAACGCTGAGCGCGAAATTTTTCTAAATACCTGCATACAATACGCAAGCACCGATAATAACAGCACTAGCCATAGTAATGCAAAAAGTCGCAAGCCAATGGTGAAGAAAAAAAATGTCCAGAAAAAGTTAATGGTCAATTGCAAAAAATATAAAACTAAAGCCTTTCTTTTCTGCACACTATGTACATTTTCCTGCGTCACTAGGTATGCAGATATTCCCATCAGTACATATATCACCGTCCAAACTATGCCAAAAACATAGCCGGGCGGCGCCAAGGGCGGCAAGGTAAGTGTGCTATATATTTGTCCGCTTTCTGGTGCAAGCTTACTAGCCACAAATCCAACACCCAAAGGTATAAACAGCATAAAAACAAATGAAAAAACTTTTTTCACCATTCACACAACCTCCTATTTTGCCAATAAATACACACTATTATAACAAGTTACAATCATATCCACATCTAGCAAGCTTGCCATTTTATGTCAAATGCAATGCTCAAATATTTTGTTTATACAGTAGTATCGATTGCATAATTTCTATACAGTTGCATAATCAACTTGTATAGTTTTTATGCAGAGAAAAAATATAATTCCAAAAATTAACCCAATTAAAACATCAACATAACGCCTCATGAAGAGTTGGCATACCCCTTGCTGATGAACAGCAAAGGATAACACCTTGTCCCGATACTAGCAAAAAATATTGGAGGAAGTATGAAAATTATTATCACATTAGCAATTCTTATGTCCATGACCGCAGCCACCGTGGCAGAAGCCGGCATCCTTGGAGTTATTGATCGCATCATCACCCACGAAAGACGCATGGAAAGGCGCGAAGCCATACATGACTACCATGCCCATAGGCGCGCAGCCAACTATTATCATCGCGCCCATAAGCCAAAAGTCGTGGTCAAGCATCACAATAAACATGTCGTACATGTGCACAAGCATAAGCCTGCCCCACAAGCACATGTTAAGAATTATTATAGATAATTACAGGGTAACGTTTTTCTGGGGGAGGGAACTTTTTGAAAAAAGTTCCCTCCCCCAGACCCCCGCTTTGCTCTCTATTTACGTAGGGCTCACTAGTTCGCCTACGTAAACGGCTTTACCGCCCGTTGGGTAGGACCCTCAAAAACTTTTATGGCGATAGAAGTTGCAGTTTAATGAAAATTTCACCGCTACAACACATACCAACGCTATCTATCCCCCTGACTCAAAAAACTTTGCCCTTCATTTTTCAACTTGTTGAAAAATGAAGCATTAGGGTTTCCAAAGGGGATTATCCCCTTTGGCGGGGTGAAGGGGCAGCGCCCCTTCCC
>CAYJHU010000045.1:0-11895 GCA_964369655.1 uncultured Desulfovibrionaceae bacterium
TCTCGTAAGCTTTTGATTTTTTAGTGGTACCGGGAGCGAGACTTGAACTCGCAAGGGGTTGCCCCCGGCGGATTTTGAGTCCGCTGCGTCTACCAATTCCACCATCCCGGCTTTCGTCAGAGAGTATTTGTCATACTTTGCATGGAAGGTCAAGAGATTTATTAAGAGAAATTTTGATTGTCTGCTTTGTGATGTGCTCGGCTAATTGAGTTAAGAAAATGTTTATAATAAACGGAGTGTTATGTTAAATCCCCTGAGAAGTGCTTTGCTTTTCAGGGGATTTAATTGTTTAAGGAGTAAATTCTATGAGTTAATTTGCCTTTGAGATAATCCCTTGTAATTCTTGTGCCTGTGCAGAAAGTTCGCGGATGGCATCTGCAGAGTCTAAGATGGTATTAGAGGTGTTGTTTACTGTTTCGGTAATGTCGCACATGGATTTTGAAACTTCATTGGAAACAGTTGTTTGCTCATTGGCTGCGGCAGAGATGACGGCTATCATTTCAGACGTTTGTTCTGTTACGAGTACTATTTCTTGTAAGGATGCTTCAGAAGCCCTTACAAGTTCTGCCATGCTTGTGATGCGCGTTACTACAGTCCCAACCTCTTGCTGGTTGTCAGTGCTGGAGACTTGAATTGCTCTAATATTTTCACCAACTTCACGTGTGGCATCCATTGTTTTTTCTGCAAGTTTACGTACTTCATCGGCAACGACGGCAAATCCACGCCCAGCTTCGCCAGCTCTGGCAGCTTCAATGGCAGCATTAAGTGCAAGCAGATTTGTTTGGTCTGCAATATCTGAGATAACATTGATTACGCTTCCGATTCCTTCTGAAAGACGGTCAAATTTCTCCATATTTTCTTTAAGATTATCTGAAGATCTATTCAAAAGTCCCATGGAATCGGATAGTTTGGTTATTATTTCTATGCCTTCCTTTGCCTTTTGGCGAACGCTTTCGCTTTGGCCTGCAGTATTGGCCGCATTGTGGGCCACTTCAATCACTGAGGCATTCATTTGAGTCATGGCCGTGGAGGTGCTTTCAATGCGATCTCTTTGCATATTGGAACCTTCAACAATGAGATCCGTTTGCTCAGTAAGTCTTTCTGCTGCTGAAGCTACTCGCAAGGCGACTTCATTGGCTTGAACAGATATTTCTTGAATCATTTTTGTTTGATGTTTGATTTCAGTTATATCTGAAATAATTTCCATGAAAGCTATCATTTTATTGTTAAGGTCATAGAGGGGAATGGCATGCACGGAAAGTTCTAAATTTGTATTTCCTATGGAGCATGTAACTTCGCCAAAGTGCTGTCCGCCCTTACGTATGGCATTTTGCGCCATGCATGTTTGTGCATTGCCACATGTGTTTGCTTTGAATAAATCATCACATTTTTTGCCTTGAGGAGCGTCATTGCTGAGTGCCTGTTTACCTGCAGCATTTACATAAAGTACAGAATGATCAAGATCTGCGGAGAAAATAATTACTGGCAATTTATCAAAAAGTGCTAAATATGATTGAGCCACAGAGTTAATGCTTGCGGCTAAATCTTTATAGTTTCCCGCAAATTGTTCAAGGTTCAATTGAGAATCAAATACGCCACTTGCAATATCATTGGCCATGGACTGACTGTGGGAGGTTGCGTGGATTATAGATTCTTCAATTTCTACAATGCTGTTTACCACAAGTCCTACTTCGCCTTTTTCAGTTATGTTAGCACCTTTTCCAAATTCGCCTCTGGCAATGGCACTGGCAAAGCTTGCCATCTTGTTAAGGGTTCGCCCTAAGGATGAAACAATATATAAGGCGACAATTATGCTGGTAAGAATGGCAAGAGCAGAGATAATAAGTGTTTGTTTAGCGGCGCTGTTGGTGGTTTGAATGACGCCTGTTAAATTTTCTGTGGCCCCCTTTGATGCCTTAACGCTCATTTGAGAAATATTTTTTGCGACTGCTTCGCTTTGTACAGTGAACTTTTGCCCTTCTTCATGGGATTTTTTTGCTAAAATTTCCATGATTGATAGTTGCTCATTAAAATGAGTATACTGAGCTTTAAGCTCTGCTAAAGCTTTAGAGTCGGCAAAGTCGGAATTATTTTCTGCCAGTGCAAAATAAGCCTTCATTTCGACATCAAGATCTTTTCTAAATTTATCTGTAGTTTGCAGATAAATAACATCTGGCGCTAATATAAAGGATACAACTTCTTCAATAAGATCTAGTAAGTTAACTTTAGTAATGCCAATTTTTTTTACAACTTCCAAATTATCCACGTTAAAACTTTCCTCGGTAAAAGCATCAAGTAGGCTTTGTAAGCGTTCATATGAGGGGGTAAGGTTTTTATCATAAGCGGTTGATAATTGGACAGTATCTTTAATATATGCATTTAAACCACGAATGATTTCTTCCATGATTTTCGCTGTAGAGTCGATTTGTGGTTTTTCTTCAGCGGGAAGTAATTTTTCGAGTTTTTTTGTGGACGAAAGTACGATATTTGCAGCATCCAAGGCTTTTTTGCCAAAGGCAGCGTCGCGTTTAAGGTTGAACAGTAAGAGATTAGCAGTCATCTGCCCGAGCTGTACTTCCATCTGAAAGGTAAGGGTGTCTGCTTGATCAAATTGGGTGAAGTTGTTTACATCATCGACGATGAGCTTTGAGCTATTATAACTTGCACCTGCCAAAACAACACACAGCAGAGTTACAACGAGGAACCCAATGAAAATTTTAAGTTTTGTGGTCATGCTTTACTCCTGTACTTACCTAAAATAATTTATCCTTAAATGGCTCTATAGCTATATCGGAATTTTCTTAAAATTCTTTATAACTATTTATAATTACAACATGTGTATTAAAATACATATTCAAAGAAACTGAGTGACTGTTTAGTGTATTAGCTCTTGATGTTTTAGGGTTTTTTGTGGAGAAAGAATTTTTCATCCGTTAAAAAAATTTTCTAGACTCAAAGAGCTTTTATTTTTGTAGCTAAATAACATAAAAGATATGATTCTCTCATTGCATGTTTTGAAATAACAAGCTATTATAATTGCAATCATGACACTGTACGTTGCAACATACGAAGAGAGGATTCCATATGACGCAGCTAAGTAAGGAACTTTCATCTACTTTTTTCAATAATATGCTTAATTCCATACCTGTGGCCTTAAGTTGTTGGACACTTGAAGGGGCTCCCGTATATTGCACCAAGAGTTTTTTAGATTTTTTTGATGTAAAAAGCTTTGATGAATATGTTAAAAATTATCTTAATTTTTCCCCATTATTACAGCCAAATGGTAAAAGCTCTAAAGAGCTTGGTGTTGAATATTTAAAGCAGGCCTTTGTCACAGGTTCGTGTAGTTTTGAGTGGACACACCAAAATAAATTGGGCGAAACCTACCTTGTGGAATATTTTTTAACTTGTACTGAGCATGAGGGGCAACAAATTGTAACTGCACACGTTTTGAAATTGCAGGAGGTGCATGCTGATGCATTAAAAAAAGCACAAGCCTTTGAGCAAAATCAAAATATTCTAAATGCAGCGCCTTTAAGTATCAATATTTGGAATAGGGAAAATGAAGTTATTGACTGCAATGAAGAAACCATTAAGCTCTATGGTTTTTCTACCAAGCAAGAGTTTTTTGAGCGGGCTCTTGATATTATTCCTGAGTTTCAACCAAATGGGAAGCCGTCTTTAAGTTATCATCTTGAATTGCTTGAGAGAGCCTTTGAGTATGGCTATTGTCGCGCTGAATGGGAATTTTTAAGCCCGACAGGTGAAAAAATTCCCGCAGAAGTTGTGTTGAGCCGAATGAAGTATAATAATGAAGATGTCGTTGTAGAATATACAAAAGACTTGCGTGAACTGCAAAAAAGTACCGCTAAGGCCAAGGAAGCAGAAGAGCGCATCCAAATTATGTTTGATACAATGCCACTTTGTGCAAATTTTTGGAATAGAAACTTTCAAAATTTAGATTGTAATCTTGCAGCTCCAAAGCTTTTTGGACTTAAGGATAAGCAAGAGTATATTAATCGTTTTTTTGAGCTTTCGCCAGAGTGTCAACCAGGTGGTAGGTTGTCTAGTGAGGTTGCTTTGGAAAAAATCACTGAAGCTTTTAAAGATGGGTATAGTCGCTTTGAGTGGATGCATCAAATGCCTTCCGGCGAGCCCATCCCAGCTGAGGTGATACTTATTCGGGTTGCTTATAAGAATGATTATATAGTTGTTGGTTATACCAGAGATTTACGCGAACTTAAAGCTTCGCTTAGAAAAATGAAAGCCGCAGAAGACAGAGCTCAGGCCATGCTTGATTCCATTCCCATGGGGGCAAATTTTTGGGATAAAGACCTCAATCTTATTGACTGCAATATGGAAATAGCAAAGATTTATGATTTTAAATCTAAGCAAGAATATATGGAGAAATTTTATTTAATTAATCCGGAATATCAACCAGATGGAAAGCTTAGTGTAGATCTGATAATAAGTAAACTGACTGAGGCCTTTGCCCAAGGGTATATGCGTTTTGAGTGGCTTTGTATTCATCCGCAAACCGGTGAGCCCATTCCTGTTGAGGTGACTCTTGTGCGCATTACGCATAATGATGAGTATGCTATTATGAGCTATGTTCGTGATTTACGAGAATTTAAAGCCATGTTGCAAGAAATTCATGCCGCGGAAGAAGATTCCCGTGTGGCGCGCGAACTTGCAGAAAAAAATGCTCAAGCTAAAAGTGAATTTTTAGCCAATATGAGCCATGAAATACGCACCCCCATGAATGGAATTTTAGGTTTATTGCATCTTTTGTCAAAAACACATTTGCAGGGAGAGCAAGAGGAATATGTGCAAAAGTGCTTGTATTCTGCCAATAATCTTTTGCGAATTATTAATGATATTTTGGATATTTCAAAAATCGAAGCCGGTAAGCTTGAGCTTGAACTTGTTCCCTTTACTTTGTCCTCGATATTAGAGGATGTAAAAAATCTTTATGCACCGCGCTTTAATGAAAAAAACATTGAATTGAATATTGATAAAGGGGGCTGTCCAAACGATATGCTTCTTGGTGATCCACTGCGGGTAAAGCAAGTGCTGTTTAATCTGGTCAGCAATGCCCTGAAGTTTACTGATAAGGGAAGCGTGAGCTTAAGTGTTCAAAGTTCTCTTAAGGACGATGCCAAGATGCACTGTCTATTCTCAGTTGCAGACACAGGTATTGGCTTAAAAAAGGCGCAAGTAAACAGACTCTTTAAGCCATTTAGTCAAGCAGATACCTCGGTTACACGTAAATATGGCGGGACAGGTCTTGGACTTGCTATCTCAAAAAGTATTGTGGAAACAATGCACGGAAATATGTGGGTCGAAAGCAAATTAGGTAAAGGCTCCACTTTTTTCTTTGACTGTATTTTTGATATTGCACCAGAAGATTTGCTGTTAAAAAGCCAAGATAGTAATAGTTTGAAGCATTGCGTAGAGCATAATATGGTGCACGCCGGTAATTTGCTGCTTGTGGAGGATAATGAAATAAATCAAATTATTGCTGAGGAGCTACTCAAAAGCGTCGGCTATGATGTTGTCATTGCGGGAAATGGTAAGGAAGCACTTGAATTACTGGCTAAAAATACATTTGATCTGATTCTTATGGATATTCAAATGCCCATAATGGATGGGCTAACCGCTGCACAAAAAATACGCGAGGACGGTAAGTTTGCAGACATCCCCATTATTGCCATGTCTGCTCATGCCATGGTTGGCGATAAGGAGATTAGCCTAGCTCATGGTATGAATGATCATATTACAAAGCCCATTGATCCGGAATTACTTTATACCACGCTTCATAGCTGGCTTAAAAAGTAAAATATTTGCATGGTAGAATGAAAATGATTTTTTGAATATATTTAGTCGGCATTGAAAAACATTCTAATAATTTAAAATAAAACATTTTTTTAATCAAAATATACAAATAAAAATGCCGAAAATAAGGGGATGTAATGCACTTTACGGCATTTTTATGTTATTGAACTAGGGTTTTTCTGTGCTGACTAACAAAATTTTTGCGAAAGCGAAAATTTTGCGCCACGAAAATGAGCCAGAATTCACTTCTGGCGTCCCCGAAGGGGCATTTGGAGTGAGCGTGCCTTTCTGAAAAAAACGTGGAAACGTGTTTTTCAGCATCGACTATTTTGAGCAGGGCGTTTAGCTATGCTTTGTAGAAAATGTTTTGAATAGCAGAATGTGAAAAAAGCTTGCTGAAAATAGGTAGGTGCTCGATAAATTTATTAAGTACTGTACCTATTTCCAGCGAAGTTAAAGTAAATATTACATATTTTGCTTTGTATCTGCCAATTGGATTTGGCGTAAGCAAACACCTTGTGGCATGTCATAAGCAAACTTAATTGTTGTGGCCACATCTGCAGCAGTGATGCTTGTGGCGCCAACGCTTTGCATCCATTCGTTATAACCATTTATAATATCTTTGTTTGTTGTGTGTCCAAGAAGCTCGGTTGCTACAGCCCCTGGGCATACTGTGATAACGCGGACATTATACGGAGAAAGTTCTTCGCGCGCTACTTCGCTTAAACCAACAACGCCGTACTTGGTGGCGCAATATGCACCGTGATTGCCAAAGGCTTTAACGCCAGCAATGGAGGAAATATTTATAATAGTTCCGCATTGTTGCTCTCTCATATTTGACATAACAATTTGCATACCATTCATGACCCCAAGTACATTTGTGTCAAGCATGGTCTTCCATTCTTGTGCATCTTGGCTTTCAATGCCGCCAAGCATCATAACGCCGGCATTGTTGATGAGCAAATCTGTTTTTCCGTATTGTTCTTCGGCTTGACGCACAGCGCTTTCAAAGGCGCTTTTATCGGTGACATCTACTTTTTTGCATATGGCATTAGGTAAGTTCATGGCTTCTACCAGCTCAATTCTGCGGGCAAGAAGTAATAAAGGATGTCCGGCTGCGCTAAATTGTTGCGCGAGTTCTTTGCCAAATCCGGAGCTTGCGCCGGTAATAACGATAAGTTTTTTCATTTTTTCTCCAAATGATAATTTTATGTGTTTTTATGATTAAAGATTTTTTTCAAAGAAATCTTTAAGTTTTTGTATGGAATCTTTCATAAATGCTGGATTGTCATAAAGGTCTGTATGAATAGCATCTTTTATAATATACAACTCTTTAGGCTCTGCTGCTTTAGCAAAGGCTTCTTCGCTAAAATAGACTGAACTTGCTTTGTCACCCATAATAAATAACAAAGGACGCGGGGCTATGGTTTCAATATCAATTAAAGGATAAAAAGTAAGCAAGCTTGCGTTGCTTACAAAAGTATAATCTGTTGTTGCACGAGGATGCTTGCCACGTTCTGTTCTATAATATTCATAAAACTCATTGGGGCCCTTGGTTGGAATATTGCTGATATAACGGGGTTTACCGGCCGCAAAATCCTTTGTTCTTTGTTCTGCCATAGCTTTGAGCAGTTCGGCGCGTTTTTCGGGTGTAAGTTTTGCATTGCGAGCAAAGCCTTGTTTTCTATTGCGTTCACCCATATCAACTAGGCTTACGGTGGCAATTGCCTTCATGCGAGGA
Source organism: uncultured Desulfovibrionaceae bacterium (assembly GCA_964369655.1). GTDB lineage: Bacteria > Desulfobacterota > Desulfovibrionia > Desulfovibrionales > Desulfovibrionaceae > CAYJAD01. The sequence continues at coordinate 7,577 of CAYJHU010000045.1, forward strand.
TCTATCTTGGCTGCAGCAATGGCATAGCCGCCTGCGCCGCAAATGCCTAAAATTCCTATACGATTTTTATCCACTAAGGCGTGATTGCTTAAAAAATCAACAGCAGCGCTAAAATCTTCTACGCGCACATCGGGGACTTCAGTATTACGTGGCATTCCGCCGCTTTCTCCGTAAAATGCCGCATCAAATGCCAAGGCGACAAAGCCCAGCTCAGCAAGTTTTTGTGCATGTAAACCAGCTGTTTGTTCCTTGTTTCCGCCAAAGGGATGCCCCACGACGATAGCAGGGTATTTTTTATTTTTCTCCATATTTTTAGGCAAGTATAAATCACCTACAATCTCGATGGAAATTCTGTTCTTAAATTTTACTTTTTCCACACTTGCCTTGTCGCTTGCGCTTGGGGGAACCGGCGCTGCAAGCGCAAAGCTTGCCAATGCTAATACTGTTATGATTGCTAGAAAAAAGGCATTTTTTTTGTACATAAATGTAATCCTCTGCTCACTTAAAAATAATCAAAAGAATGTAAACATAAAAACACTTTGCTGCTAGTGGTTTAGCAGCATTCGCCACTTTGAACTGAAATAGTATTGATGTTTTTCCTATTATAGTAGAAAATACTATTTAATAGCTCATACGTCGCATAAATTTACATGTCAATATGGCACATAATTTTCCCTTAGTGAAAGGCGGGTAACCATGGATAAGATTGTTGTAGCATCAGAAATAGAAGTGACTCTTAAAATGATTGGCGGTAAGTGTAAGCCACTGATTTTATATATGCTTGCAGAAGATGGGACAATGCGTTTTAAGGATTTGATGCGAGAAGTCAAAGGAATTTCACAAAAAACGCTAACAAATCAGCTGAGGGAGTTGGAAGTGGATGGACTTATTTTACGCCAAAGTTTTAATGAAATTCCGCCTCGGGTAGAATATTCCATTACGGAGAAAGGCTTAACGCTTATGCCAATTCTTGAGCTTATGTGTGAGTGGGGCGAAAAAAACGCTGACGATAGATTTATTTTAACAAATCCAGCTTGTACAGAATAAAATTATACCGCATGCTGGATAAGTATGCGGTATTTGAATGTATCTATAGTTTTTAAGCTTCATCCATAATTGCAGGCTTTATATCTAAAAGCTTTGTGCCGCTAAGGCAGTCTAAGCCTTTTACTTCTATAGTGTTTTCTGTCATATTTTCTATTTTTACAATAGCTGCTCCAATGGGATTTGGTCGGTGAGGTGAGCGTAAAGAAAATACTCCTCTTGTTGTGCCATCGTCTAAAGAGGTTTGCTCCATTGGGGAATCTTCTGACATATCAAGCCAATATAAAATAAGAATTTTCTCGCCAGCCGACAGTCCCTTTAATCCCTTTTGATATTCACTATATACCGCTAGGGTGCATGCGGGGCCATCTTTGCTGATATTTCTTGGGCATTGTTCAATTGTGGTATAGGGGGTCTTTATTTCACCAATAAATTTTAGCATATACGCTCCTTTTGAGCATTTGGGGTTTGAAATATGAAGCCTTTTGAACGCTACTATACCATTAAGTATTACGCAACATTTTAATATTTGAATTTGCTTGAGTTTTTGTGTAGACATTAATATTTTCAGAGGTTATATTTTGTTTCCTTGTAATATTCGAACACAATAGGCTAAAAACTTATGAATACAGAAAGACAATACGTTTATCCAATAAAGGCAGAATTTGCGCATCTTGATGCGCAGGGATATATTAAACCGCATGGATATCAGCATATTATCGGTAGGGCAGTAGATGAGCATTTGATTCGCTATGGAATGGATTTTGATGCATGCTTAGAAAGAAAATTTGGTTGGGTCATTGTAAGTTTACACTGTGAAATAAAAAAACATATTCAAGGTTGTGCAAATTTACATATAAAAACGTGGTATAGTGAGCGCAAGCGTATTTATTTTAGGCGTGAAATTGAAGCCCGTGATGATAGTGGTGAAATGGTTTTTGTGGCTACTATCTACTCAATTTTATTGGATCTAACTACTCAAGCCATATATCGCAAAGCTGAATTGCCCTTTGAACTTGCAAAGCCACATCCTGAATTTACGCTTGACGTTGCTCCTGTATTTCAAAAAAAGCTTGAATATATTCATAATTGTGAACGCACAGTGCGAAGAAGCTTTATTGATGCTTTTGGGCATGTCAATAATTGTCGTTACGGCGAATTTATCTTTGATGCTTTATCGAGTAAGCACGCTGATTTATCTAAGCTTCAGGCTTTTAGTATCTATTTTCATTCAGAACTTAAGCTAGACGATATGTTTGTCATTGAAGAAAATATTAGTGAGAAAATTTTCTTCCACGGCTATAATAAGACATCGCAGAAAACATCTTTTTATAGTGAAATTACTGTCATAAAAGATGAGTTTTTATAAAAGTACTATTTTGGTTATTATTTGAGCTTAAATGTTTTAGATGAGCATGTAGAATTATTCAAATTTTGGCGATTTGTGTTGAAGACTTGACATGTGAATGCTGTTTAGTTAGCCTAAAAAGATGAAAAATACACTTAATTTAAAAATCATGTCGTTGTTTACACTATTTGTAGTGTTTTGTGCTTTTTCTAGCCCTGTTCTTGCAAAAGACAATACAGAAAAAGCATCCCTAAATTCTTCAAATTACATCTTTAAAAATTGGAATGACTCTGCAGTCACCACAGCCTTGCAAGAGTATATGAAGGCCATTACTGATAAATCAGGTAAAGACTTCATCCCTGTGCAAGATCGTGTGGCGGTCTTTGATATGGACGGAACACTCATAGGTGAGCAATTCCCTATTTATTTTGAGTGGATGCTGTTTTGCCATCGTGTTCTCAATGACCCAACATATACTGCAACAGCGGAGCAAGTAGCCGTTGCGGGCAAAGTATTGCTTGCGGCGCGTGATAAGAAAATTACGGCAGAGCTTTTTATGGGAAAAACTCGCGCTTACAGTGAAGTTTTTGCAGGTTTAACTACAGATGAATATAAAAAATATGTTCAAAATTTTCTGCAATTTAATGCAGACGGCTTTGAAAATCTAAAATTGCATGATGCCTATTTTAGACCCATGGCCGAAATTGTCGCTTACCTAAAAGACCATGAATTTACAGTATATGTTGTAAGCGGTACAGATCGAGATGCAACCCGTGTGATGATTGCCGACACCCTCAAATTGCCTCAAAGACAGATAATAGGCAGTGATTGGTTTGTAAAAGGTTCCAAGCAGGGCGAGCATAAATATGCTGCTTATCAACTTGCCGCGGATGAAAAATTGGTCCGTGACTCAAAGCTCATAATTATAAATAATGTCATGGGCAAAGCAATACAAATAGCTCAAGAAATAGGCCAAAAACCAGTGCTAGCTTTTGGGAACAGTTCCGGAGATTTTAGTATGTTTACTTATACAACATACCAGAATAAATATCTCGCAAAAGCTTTTTGTGTCGTGCCCGATGACGATGCAAGGGACTATGCCTTTCCGGATAAAGTCAAGCAATTAACTGAAAAATGCGAGCAAAATTCATGGTATCCAATTTCCATGAAAAATGATTTCAAAACCATGTATTCAAAGGCTGCCAAGAAAAATAGCAAGCATATTCCTTGGATGGATAAAATGATGCAGCTATACGAAAAACGCATGAAAAAATAACGATAACTTGACGCTTTCAGCGTAAAGCGTCAAGTTTATCAATGCGAACTATTGAGTTTGCGCAAGCGTGTAGTCAGCGTGCCTCTGTTTTGTGTTGAGTAATCAATGGGGCTTATTTTTATAAAATCTTTGCAAATGTATGCCGTTTCAGAGCATTTGAAATTATTTGTCCCATTTTCTGTCTCGCAAAGAGGTTTTACCTGTTCTTCGGAATCCCAAGATGTGTGTACGGCAACAATTTTTTGCCAAGCACTGCACTCATCGTTCCCTTTGACAATGGTATCATCCACAATAAGTCCAAATAGATAGTCATCATAAAGGATTTTTCTAGGGGCATTGGCATAGGCATTTTTGCTCAGTTTTAATTCATTTTCTTTATATTGCGTTCCTGGGCCATTGCGCATTTTTATGCCATAACCGGTGGCGGTAGCATAATAATATTTAGGGGAAGAAATTTCCTGCGCATGCACATTTTTGGGAAAATGTACTTGTTCAAGACCAAAGCACACACAGAAAAATAGTACAAAGTAGCGCATAAAATTTTTATTCATATTTACCTTCTTTTTAAGATTTGTTTATTAAGGTGTTTCATAAATAGAGACCTCTGCACAATTATTTTCAAATATAACTTTGCCAGTAAAACTTTAGAAA
>CAYJHU010000046.1:0-11892 GCA_964369655.1 uncultured Desulfovibrionaceae bacterium
TTTCTAAAATTTTACTTGCAAAGTTATATTTGAAAATAATTGTGCAGAGGTCTCTGAATTTTGTTTTTTGTATTTGATATTAGTTTGTTAGTCGATGTGGATAAGATTTGTGTGAAGCAAAAGTACATTAAGAGGCGTAGGTTTTAATTAAAATGAGCCGAGAAGCAGTAAAACTTTCTCGGCTCAGGTTGGTAAGGGTGAAGACAATGGCGCTATACTTTTTTGCATTGCTCAAGCACATTGCTAACAAAGCTTTCAATAGTGCTTGCGTCAGAGTGTGGTTTGCCATCAATCTTTAATGTGCCAATAACGTCAGCTCCAAGCTCGTGGAGTTTTTGTTCAATGGCATCAACTGCGCCGCAAAAATGCGCATAGGAGCTGTCACCGCAACCAAAGACCGCCGCTTTTTTGCCGCTGGCGCCAATGGCGTCAAAGTTATCAAAAAGATCAATGAAGTTGTCTTGCAACTCAATTTCTTCATCGCCCCAAGTAGAACAACCAAACAAAACTAAGTCATAGTCGTTGCAAAGTCCTGATGGAGTCAATTCGTCGGCTTCTTCAATAATAACTTCGTGGCCGGCTTTTTGGAGCAATTTTTCCGCAGTTCTGGCAACAAATTCGGTGTTGCCTGTGGTGGAACCATAAGTAATCAATGTTTTCATGTGCATTCCCAGTATACATAGTTAGGGGTAAAACATTTTATTTTCCGCATCACTTATAGTGTAACGTAAATTACTCTCAATTTCAAGCATAAAGGGGGAATTTTCGTATTTATTGTTTTCGAGGTAAGTTTTTTGGAAAAATATCTTTTAAGCTTCTTTGTCTCACAAATGTGCTTGCTTAAATTTTCCTTTCAAAAAAAGATAGTTACTTTAAGTGAAAGTGAATGTTTTTTTGCACATTTTGCTTTTGAGTGCAGTATTTGAGATGAGCAAGAGCTATTTTCTGCAACATGCATCAGGCCAAATCTACTTGACAGAAAGCACTTGCTGTTCCATACTCACACTCTAAATTACTTTTAAAGGGGAGAATCTATGTTTCGTATTTTAATGATGTTAATGTTAACTGTTGGCATGTTTGGCGGTGCTATTGACGCCATGGCAAAAAAATATACCGTTGCCTCCGATGGTACATGGCCACCCATGGAATACCTTGACGACAAAAAGCAAGTCATTGGTTATTCAACTGACTATATCCGCGCTATCGGCAAGGAAATGGGAGTGGATTTTGAAGTTCGCAATGTGGCATGGGACGGCATTTTTGCAGGCGTAGCTGCAGGAAACTATGATATCGTAGCTTCTTCCGTAACCATTACACCTGAGCGTCAAAAGCAATTTTTGTTCACCGATCCTTATTGCGAAATCCGCCAAGCACTCATCGTGCCTGTTGGTTCTACCGTTAAGTCCCTTAAAGATCTTAAAGGTAAGAAAGTTGGCGGCCAAATTGGTACCACCGGTATTTTTGTAACTCAAAAAGCTGACGTTGGCGCCATCATTCGTGAATATGACGACGTAGGTCTTGCTGCACAAGATATGGCTAACGGCCGTATCGACGCCATCATGGCTGATGCTCCCGTTGCAAAATACTATGCAAACAAGCGTCAAGATTTCTCTAATAAGTTCAAAGTTGTACTTGAAACTGATGATGTTGAATACTATGGCTTCACCTTGAAAAAAGGCCAAGAAGAACTTGCCAAATTACTTAACGAAGGCATCAAGCGCGTTAAAGAAAAAGGCATTGAAAGAGAATTGAAAATTAAATGGATGGGCGCTGAATAAGCCTTTCAGAAAATATCATGCTCCCAAAACCTTCATGGCAAGGTTTTTGGGGGCATGTGAGAAGAAATATGCTAAAAAATAAAAACTCAACAAGTACCAAGGAAAGCGGCAATATTCGTATTATTGTAAGCGATGGCGTGAGCATTCCTGACCCGCGTGAATGGCGACTCATTAACGCTTGGTCCCTTGCTCTTTTTGGTGCCGTATTTACCCTGCTTGCTTTGTGCTTTATTTCGCCTGAACCTTATCTTGACATTGTGGCTTTTTTGCCGGACGGCTTGCTGGTAACTTTTCAGGTAACCGCACTTTCTATTATCTGTGCTATCCCTCTTGGCTTAATCACCGGCCTTGGGCGTATTTCTCAAAATCGCTTCATCAATCTTGTGGCCTCTACCTATGTGGAAATTATCCGCGGTATTCCGCTACTTGTTCAAATTTTTTATATTTATTACGCCCTTGCAAAGTTCCTCAATGTGAGCGGTCTTATGAGCGCAGTCATAGCCATTTCTTTTTGCTACGGCGCCTATATGGGCGAAGTTTTCCGCGCCGGCATTTTAGCCATTCCCAAGGGACAAATGGAAGCCTCGCGCTCGCTAGGTTTTAACAAATTTCAAACTATGTTTTTGGTAATTTTACCGCAAGCATGGCGTACAATTTTACCACCTGTCGGCAATGAGTGTATTGCCATGCTTAAAGATACGGCGCTGGTATCTGTCATGGCTATGCCCGACCTTATGCAACGCGGGCGCTCCTTTGCGGCTAAAACCTATTTGTATTTTGAAACGTATACGGTCATCGCGCTTTTTTATCTTATCATTACACTTATTTTGTCCAAATGCGTAAGCATCATGGAAGGTAGATTGAATTATTATGACAAACGAAAATAGTACACCCATCATAAGCATAAAAAATGTTTGGAAATATTTTGATGAGCTTCCTGCTCTACAAGATGTAAGTCTTGAGGTGCGCAGTGGTGAGCGTGTGGTTATTATCGGCCCTTCCGGATCAGGAAAGTCAACGCTTTTGCGTTCCATCAATCGCCTTGAAGAAATTGACCAAGGCACCATTATTGTGGATGGTAAAGAAATAACCAGTAATGAGCATGATATAAATCTTATCCGCCAGAATTTGGGCATGGTATTTCAGCAGTTTAACCTTTTTCCGCACAAAACTGTGCTCGAAAACCTCACCATGGGGCCCATTAAGCTCAGAAATATCCCTAAGCTCGAAGCCGCAGAGCAAGCTTTGGTCTTACTCAAAAAAGTAGGAATAAGCGAAAAAGCAAACTTCTTCCCCTCTTTATTGTCCGGCGGACAGCAGCAACGTGTGGCCATAGCGCGCGCACTAGCCATGCAACCAAGCATCATGCTTTTTGACGAGCCAACCTCTGCCCTTGACCCAGAAATGGTAGGCGAAGTGCTTGACGTTATGGTAAACCTTGCCGAAGAAGGCATGACCATGGTTTGTGTTACTCACGAAATGGGCTTTGCGCGTACGGTGGCTGACCGCATTATCTTTATGGATCACGGACAGATTGTTGAAGCCGGCACTCCGGATCAAATCTTTTCATCACCGCGTGCTCCGCGCCTTAAGCAATTTTTAAATCAGATTTTGTAATGAGTCACATAGCTGTGGCCGTCAGTGGCGGTGCAGATTCTCTTTATGCTCTTATTTCTCTTCAGGAAGAAGGGCATACTGTTATGGCTTTACATGGTCTTTTTTTGCCGGAGCAAGAAGAGAGTGCCGAGCAAGGGTTGGCTGAGCTTAAGGCCTTATGCGCACAGCGTCACATCCCATTGCATATTGTAGACTATCGAGATATTTTTGATAAATCCGTAATCACCCCCTTTTTGCAGGAGTATGCCAATGGGCGCACGCCAAACCCTTGTGCTGTTTGTAATGCGCACATAAAATTTGGTGTGCTTATGGATAGTGCGCTCGAGCTTGGAGCAGAGCTTTTTGCCACAGGACACTATGCCAGCCTCAAGCAGGATTTTTCAAGTACTGATATAAACCAAAGTCCTTTATATAAAGGACAAGATGCAGGCAAAGACCAAAGTTATTTCCTCTCTCTGGTGCCGCGTGAACGCTTTGCACGTGTGCTTTTTCCTCTGGCAAACACCAATAAAAAAGATAATGTCGCCTACTTGCAAAGCAAAAATATTTCAATTCCCATTCCCAAGGAAAGTCAAGAAATTTGCTTCGTCCCGCCCACGGAAAGCAGTGCTTATCGTGATTTTGTTCAAAAAGAAGCAGACAAAAGAGCCATTCACCTTGGTACTCATGGAAAGATTATGGTGCAGGAGCAAGGTCAAGAAATTGCCGTACTTCCAAAGCAGGGCGGTGTGCATGCCGGACTTTGGCAATATACCGAAGGCCAAAGGCGCGGCCTTGGGGTGGCATGGAAAGAGCCACTCTATGTGCTTGCCAAGAATAATTTACGCAATACCTTAATTTTATGCAATAAAGAACAAGCAGTGCTCAACAGCTGCACGGTGAAGCAGGTCAATTTTTTTGTGAATCCAAAGCGCCTTAAGGATGAAAAGCTTTTTGTGCGTTTGCGCTATCGTCAAATGGAATCACCTGCAGATATTGTATATGATGGAGAGCGTTTACATATTACATTTCCACAAGCGCAAAGCCTCACGGCGCCGGGACAAGTGGCGGTTATTTATGATGCTAAAGGGGCAGTTTTAGCCGGCGGAATTATTGACAGCATACAATAATTTACAGTATCTTATTGCATAGGAAACGCTAAAATTTTTTAGGGGGTACTTATGAAGAAAATTTATGGTCTTGCTCTGCTTTTCTTGATGCTTTTATATGCTGCACCGAGCCACGCTTGGCAAAAACAGTTAAATTTAACCTTGATTAACAAGCACCACTCAAAAATTTTTGCTGCGCTGTGCTATAAAGATTCTGCGGACAACTGGGTTGTTATTGGTTGGTATACAATCAAAGGAAACGGCCGAGTTACCGTAAGAAATCAAGTGCGTAGTTCAAATATTTATCTCTACGCTGAAAGTGATGGCCGAAATCATACTTGGACAGGTGGGAGTGGCTCTCGCGACCGCAACTACCGAGTGACCACAAAGCCTTTTAAATATATATCCGGCTCGCGGCCGCGTGGAGAAACCCGCTCTGTCCGCTTTAGGCTGGTAGATACCAAAAATTACACCAATTATAACTATACTTTTAGCAGGCCACGATAGAAATTATCGTGATACAAAGTGAGGGGATCTTTTTGAAGGTTTCCCTCCCTCAAAAGATTTGATTAGTGAGTCGCTAAGTTCATGCCCCTGCATGAAAGTAATAAATTCACAAGAAAAAGAATTTTTTCTTGACAAAGTAACAAAATCAATGCAATAAGCCCATTTTGTCTAGGACAAAACTGGGCATTTTTTATGTTTTAGGTCTGCACCATCATGTGCATAACATGTTGTTCAAACAGCTAATTATCCCTAAATCATGATTTGTGCTTGCTTTTAGAGATTTTCTAGACTATTAAATCCTAGAGTTTGAAAAATTATAATCCTTCTAGAATATAAGTTTGAAGGATTTTTTAGTAATCTTAAAAATGTAGGGAAGGAGATTTCCATGCGTAAAGTGTTATTATTGGCTTTAACTATGTGCTTTATGACAGCAAGTGTCGCACTTGCTGAAGTTAAATTAGGCGTTGTAGACATGCAAGTCATCGCTTCTGAAAGTGAACCTGCTAAAGACGCTAAAGCAGAAATGGAAAAAAAATACGGCGCTGAAAAGAAAAAATTAGAAGCAGAAGCCAAAAGCTTACAAACAAAAATGGAAGATTTGCAAAAGAAACCCACTGAAAAAAAACAAGTGGAATTCATAAAATTAAAGCGTAAATTTGACGAAAAGCAATATAAATTTACACGCCAAGTAGAGCAAGATGAAGCCAAAATTCGCCAAGAAATGGTAACCATCGTTTTCAAGGCAGCTTATGACATTGCCCAAGAAAAAGGCCTCAACTATGTGGTGGATATCACCGCCGGCGGCGTACTTTATGCAGCAAAAAGCATGGACTTAACTACCGATGTTTTAAAGAAAGTTAATGAGCTTTGGAAAAACAAAGATAAAGAAGATACTAAAAAGAAATAGTCAAAGTTAAAAATTACTCTATACCCTCTTGTTCTTGCCTTTTCAGGAACAAGAGGGTATATTTTTTTATCAAAAGCAAAGTTAAAAGGAAAACTTATGGATTTTCAAAAAATATTGTCCACTTTACCGCACCGCTATCCCTTTATGCTGGTTGATAGGGTGGTAGAGCTTGTACCTGGCTCGCATATCAAAGCTTATAAGAACGTAACTTTTAACGAGCCATTTTTTCAGGGGCATTTTCCTGGCTTACCCATTATGCCTGGTGTGCTTATTCTTGAGGCGCTAGCACAAACCGGCGGCCTTTTGGGGGTCTCAGAAATGGAAGATACCAGCTCCAAAATTTTTCTTTTCACCGGACTTGAAAAAGTAAAATTTCGTAAGCAAGTGGTTCCTGGCGATAGATTGGATTTAGAATGCTCAAATCCCCGCTTTAAGATGCAATTGTGCAAGCTTGACGCAAAAGCCTATGTGGACGGGAAAATTGTTGCACAAGCAGAATTGACCGCCGCCATCACTGACCGTCCTGCCAGCTAATCTGTAAAAAAACATAAAGGCCAAAGCATGGACACGCATAATTCTCATATCCCCGACATGCAGTCACTTTGCCAAAGCATTGAAGCTTTGCGCGGTAAAAAGGTGCTGATTCTTGGAGATGTGATGCTTGATGTGTATCTGCACGGAGATGCCAGAAGAATTTCCCCCGAGGCTCCGGTGCCTGTGGTGCATGTGGGAAAACCAAGAAACATGCCTGGGGGTGCTGCTAACGTTGCACGAAACATTCGCGCCCTTGGTGGCTTGCCTACTCTTATTGGCTTGTGCGGTTCTGGCAAAGATGGGCAAAGTCTTATAAAGCTTTTGCAAGAATCCTACATTGCTTCACATATTTTTCAATCCGAAGCACGAACCACCACCGTAAAAACTCGCATCATGGCGCAAAATCAGCAAATGTTGCGCGTTGATAAGGAAGAATATCTACCGGCGAGCCCAGAGGAAAATAGAGAGCTGTGCCACGCTCTTGATGCTTTGCTTCCAAGTCATGATATTTTGCTTGTTTCTGACTATGCCAAGGGTTTATTGAGTGCTTCTCTTATGGAGCATATTCACAGCACTTGCCAAAAATTACCAAACGCTCCGCAAATTTTTGTGGATCCAAAGCCGCAGCATGCCGCAATGTATGGAAAAATGTCGCTTATGACTCCCAACCGAAGCGAAGCCATAGGCATGACGCATATGCCTCTTGACAGCCGCGATGATATTTTACGTGCCGGTGCACGCATTATAGAAAATTTTGAGTGTAAAGAATTGGTTATGACTTTGGGAAGCGATGGCATGGCCGTATTTTTAGAAGATGGCAGTGTGTATAATATTGCCACGCATGCTCGTAGCGTATTTGATGTGACCGGAGCTGGCGATACAGTTATCGCTTGCCTTGCGCTTGCCCGTGCCGCTGGCATTTCGCTGACGCATGCATGCTTTATTGCCACTTATGCCGCAAGCCTTGTGCTTGAGCATGTGGGGGTGGCCTGCGTTGAGGCTGGTGACATTCTCAAAGCTGTAGAGCAAAGCACAGCTCCGCAGTGCACGCGCTGGGCATAGTAGGATTAGTATGCAAGCGCCCCAAGATCAAAACCAAAATGTGAATATGCCTACACATAAAAAAGAGCAAAAAGTAGCAATAATTCATTTTTGGCTGGTGCAAATGCGCGGCGGCGAAAAAGTTCTTGAGGCTTTGTGTCGCATGTATCCTGACGCGGATATCTATACACATGTGCTTGATAAAACAAAAATTTCACCATACTTACAAAGCAGAAATATCTACACCACCTTTATTAATCGCTTACCTTTTGTAAAAAAGCATTATCAAAAATATCTGCCACTTATGCCCATAGCTTTGGAGCAGTTGGATTTAAGCGACTATGATTTGGTCATTTCGTCAGAGTCCGGCCCCGCCAAGGGGGTGCTTACTCGCAGTGATGCCACGCATGTTTGTTATTGTCACAGCCCCATGCGTTATTTGTGGGATTTTTATCCCTTGTATTTGCAAAATGTTTCGCGTTATATGCGATTTTTTATGCGTTATTTCTTTCATGGCTTGCGTCAATGGGACGTACTTTCTGCCATGCGCGTTGATCATTTTGTGGCAAATTCACGCACGGTAGCACAGCGCATCAAAAAAATTTGGCGCAGGCAAGCAAGCGTTGTGCATCCCCCTGTAGATACAGTGCAATATCCCCTTTCTACTCAAAAGCGTGAAGATTTTTATTTATGTGTTGGGCAATTGGTAGCCTACAAACGAGTTGATATTGCCATCGAAGCTTGTATTGCCCTGAAAAAAAAGCTTATTATTGTGGGTGAGGGTGGCATGCGTCCCGGCTATGAGGCGCTGATTGATAGCTTGCAGGGCAGGGAATATGTGCAAATTTTAGGGCGTGCAGATCTTGAAAAAATACAAGAGCTCTATGCTTCTTGCGCGGCCTTGCTTTTCCCCGGTGAAGAAGATTTTGGCATTGTTCCCCTTGAAGCCATGTGTACCGGTGCTCCGGTATTGGCTTATGGTAAGGGTGGAGCTACCGAAACTGTCATTGAGGGCGAGACCGGACTTTTCTTTTATGAGCAAAATTCCGAGGCGCTGTGCAGCGTTATGGAAGAGTTTGAAAACACACGTGCTTCATTTGATTCAGAACGCATTCATAAGCACGCGGAATCATTCTCAGAAGAGCGTTTTATTAAGGAAATGTTCGCAGAGATAGCAAAAGCTCAGGCAGAAACTGGACAACAGTAAAATATAAAAAAAAGGGGAGGATAATTCCTCCCCTACATCTTACTTCACTTCATTATTTCTTAAAAAAATTCACCAATGTATCCACCAGCGCCGGAATAGTATAGTCTTCCGGTTGAATGTGACAGGGCAGTCCATGTTTTGTCAGCGTTTTTGCCGTTATTGGCCCAATGGCAGCAAGTTGCACGGATGGGTGCTTACGCAAGGTATCTGCATCCACCAGCGCAAGGAAGTTATCCACCGTGGAAGAAGAGCCAAAGGTAATGCAATGAATCCGTCCTGCGGCGAGTTCTTCTAATACTTCATCTTTACGCGCACCTGCAGGCTTTGTTTCGTAGATGGGCAAGACGTGAACCGTGGCCCCTGCTTCGCGTAGAGCATCGGGGAGCACTTCGCGGGCTTCCATGGCACGAGGGAGCAAGATTTTTTGCCCTTGCATACCAAGCTTGAGCATGCCCTCAACCACACCTTCAGCCACATATTTTTCAGGGATAAAGTCAGGCTCTATGCCTTTTTCGCGCAAAATATCTGCGGTGGCAGGGCCGATGGCGGCAATTTTTTTGCCGTAAAGCGCGCGACTGTCAAGGCCGTGTACTGCAAGGCGCTTCCAAAAATGTTTCACGCCATTTACGGAAGTAAAGACCAGCCATTGATAGCTTTGTAAATCTTTTAAGTGTGCATCCACCTCGCTATAATCTTCGAGATCATAAATCTCTATGGTGGGGAATTGAATGACATGCGCCCCAAGCTCTGCCAAGGAATGTGCAAGACCGCTGGCTTGTTCGCGCGCACGTGTTACCACAATGCCTTTGCCAAGTAGCGGTTTATCTTCAAACCAGTTTAATTTATCGCGCAGGCTTACTACCTTACCAACCACAATGACAGATGGATTGGTAAAGCCCTGCTTTTGGCTTTCTTCATACAAAGTGCCAAGGGTAGCGGCAAGGGAGCGATGATGAGCGGTGGTGCCCCAATGTACCAATGCTGCCGGTGTATCGGCAGAAAGTCCTGCTTCCATGAGGTTTTTTGCTATATTTGGTAAATTCTTCATGCCCATAACAAAAACAAGGGTAGATGCAGAATCTGCTAAAGCTTGCCAATTGTGCACAGAGTCTGGCTTGGTTGGGTCTTCATGGCCTGTAATGAGCGTCACCGAAGATGCAAAGGAGCGATGCGTCAAAGGAATGCCGGCATAGGCTGGGCCTGCTATGGTGCTTGAGATACCGGGCACTTCCTCAAAGGGAACGCCTGCGGCAAGTAACTCTTCTGCTTCTTCGCCGCCGCGCCCAAAGATATAAGGATCGCCGCCCTTAAGGCGAGCAACCATCTTGCCTTCTTTGGCTTTTTCCACAATAAGAGCATTGATGCCATCTTGGGGCATGGCATGTTTATTGGCGCGCTTACCCACATAGATGAGCTCAGCGTCCTTGCGGGCAAAATTCAGCATGGCGGCATTAGCCAAGGCATCATAAACAACCACGTCAGCTTTTTCTAATATGCTTTTGCCCTTGAGGGTCAGCAAGCCAATGTCACCTGGGCCTGCGCCGATAAGATATACTTTCATTATACATTCCCCCGTGCAAGCTCAAGTAATGTGCGTGCCCCAAAGCCAATGGCGCCCACCGGCGTAAGCGGAGTTTTTTTGAAGCTCCAATCGGTGCCGGCAATATCTAAATGCGCCCAGCGAACGTCTTTTTCCACAAAACTTTTGAGGTAAAGGGCCGCAGAAATAGCACCGCCCTCGCGTGCGCCCATGTGTGCAATGTCTGCCACTTCGCTTTTGAGGCCATCTTCATAGGCAGGCCAAAGTGGCAGTTGCCAAAAATTATCGCCTACAACCTTGCCGATGGAAATAATTTCATCCACAAGCTTAGTATCATCGCTGAAAAGTCCGGCTACATCTGTACCAAGAGCTACCGCGCATGCACCCGTTAAGGTTGCAATATCCACCACAAAGGCCGGTGTCCATTCATTTTGCACATAGGTGAGCGCATCGCATAGCACAAGGCGGCCTTCGGCATCGGTATTCAAAATTTCGACAGTTTTGCCATTAAGGCTTTTGACCACATCGCCGGGACGCATGGCATTGCCGCCGGGCATATTTTCTGCCACAGCCAAAACACCGATGACGCGGCGCTCCAAATTGCTTTGGGAAATGGCTTGCATAGCACCAACCACAGCCGCCGCACCTGCCATATCGCTTTTCATCATATGCATATTGGCAGCAGGTTTAATGCTTATGCCGCCGGAATCAAAGGTTAAACCCTTGCCCACAAAGACAATGGGATTGTCCTTTTCATGTCCCTTAGGCGCATATTCCATAATAACCATGCAACTTTCTTGGCGGGAGCCTTCGCCCACAGCCAATAAGGTATTGGCGCCAATCTTGCGTAATTTTTTTTCATCCAATTTGCTAAAGGCCATACCCTCAGCCTTGCACATTTTTTCTGCAGCTTCGGCAAGGGCAGTGGGGGTCATGATATTGGGCGGTGAGTTAGCAAGGTCACGCGCCAGCATCACCCCAGCGGCGGCATGTTCACCGCGTCTTGCGGCGGCATGCTCATTGTCGGGCACGCTTTTTTGGGTAAAGCCAAGTGCCAGCCATTTTGGGCTAGCTTTTTTGCCCTTATCGCTTTTTTTACCTTTTTCGTTTTTTTCATCCTTAGGTTCTGTACGTAAGGCATCAAATTTATAAAGCCCAAGAAAAGCAGCACAAACAGCCTCTTCCACAAGGCGCAAAGCATCTGCCGGTAAGGCGCTTAAGGTCGGCATGGGTAATATAATACTTTCAAGTTCAAGCTCTTGGCAGCGTGCCACAGCGGCCGCAACGCCCTTACGGAAAATATTTAAGGAAAAATTATCTTTTTCTCCAAGGCCAATGGCTAAAACGCGCGGAACGGCTTGTTTTGGGTGGCCGTGAAAGAGTGCCAATTCACCGGATTTTCCGGAAAAATCACTGCGCCCTGGGGCAATGGTAAACCAAGGGCAAATGCTTTCTATTTCTGGGCAAAGGGTGGCAGGGTCATCACCCTTATGGGCAAAGGTAAGCATGACGGCGCCTTTCCATAAATCCGGCCCGCCAGCCTGAAAACGTATATCCATTAAAAACTCCTTTGTATCTGGCTCATGCAAAATAATTAGCACCATACGAAAAGATTGCTCCTTTGCCAAGAAAAAGAAAAGGAGGGAGTTACGTTGGGAGGCTCTGCCTCCCAA